>JBARDK010000167.1:0-4765 GCA_049795075.1 Nitrosotalea sp.
TGGACTGCAAAAGACACATCAGGCAACATATCTAATGCTACTCAAACAGTAAATGTGGTAGATACTACTGCACCGAAGATAATTCCGCCACATACAGTCATAGTTAATGCCACAAGTCCTACAAGTAACCAAGTAAACATTGGTAATGCAACGGCCACAGATAACACCAAAGTAGTTTCCATTGCAAATGATGCTCCTACAGTATTTCCATTTGGTAATACAACGGTAACTTGGATTGCAAAAGATGTGGCAGGTAATATTGCAACCTCAACTCAGCTAGTTGAAGTAGTAGATCATTCTCCACCACAACTAACAATTCCATCAGATATTGTCATCAACGCTACTTCGTTTGCAACTCCAATTTCAACAGACCAAGCTACAGCAACCGGTATCATTGATGCCTCACCCAAGATAACAAACAACTCTACTGGTCTATTTCATATTGGAAAGACGATAATACAATGGACTGCTGTTGACAAGTTTGGAAATACAAAATCACTAGATCAGACAGTCAATGTTCTAGCATGTGGCAAGCCTGAATCTCTCTATAATGTAATAATGGGAACTAATGATAGTGACACCTTAACAGGTTCGCCAGTATCGAACTTGATATTAGGACTTGAGGGAAATGATACGATTCATGCAGGTCCAGCAGGAGATTGTATCATTGCAGGAAACGGTAATAACATAATATTTGGAGGTAGTGGAAATGACATAATCATTGCAGGTAATGGAAGTAACATCATCAAGGGAAGTACCGGTAATGAATTGATCTATGTAGGAACTGGAAGCAACATAATCCAAGGTGGCACTGGTCATAATACCTGTTATCTAGGCAATCCAAGCGCAGATACAGTGGTTAACTGCCAGGCTCAAAAACAATAAAATTTCTATTGTTTTTTATTGAATAATTTTCATATAGAGTAAAACCTCTTCAAGCGTCATTTTCATTGTCTCTATCCAACGCCCCACCCTGTGATTCACTTACTCCCAAAATCTGGTCTTTCGTCAATTAGCGGAGTGTGGAAATGAGGAACGAATGACGAACAAAGCATAAGACTGGAAGACCGCTAGCCTAGAATATGACCTGCTTTATAATTCGCTAGAGATTTTATTAAGAAGTTGTTTTTCATTATCAGATAAATTTGGTAAATTAAGTTCATTCGATATAATCTCCTTCAATTCTGTTCGCAGGAATGCGCTAGAGAAGATTTTCTCACGTAGAAGGTCAAGTCCTTCGTTAATTCTATCTTCTAATGCGTAAATCTCTGCTTTTGTTAACAAAAACACCACATCATCAGAATCTATGCCAAGTGCTAAATCTACTTCTTCCATAGCCTCATGCAAATCACCGCTCCGTTTTAGAACATTGGCTTTGTTATTATGAACGTCTGCGTTATTTGGAGCTAGTCTAATTGCTTTATCGTATTCTTGTAGAGATTCCTCCTTTCTATCTAATTTTTCAAAAATAAGAGCTTTGTTGAAATGTCCGCCATAACCATTGGGGTTTATTCTTATAACTTCATCGTACGCTTTTAATGCCTCGTCATATCTTTCGATATCAAAAAGAACGTTACCTTTTCCAAAATGAGCATCGTCATAATTTGGATTAATCCTTATAACTTCATCGTACGCTTTTAATGCCTCGTCATATCTTCCCAACTGGTAAAGCGATTCACCTTTTTTGAAATGAGCCAGTGTGTCATTTGGGTCATACGCAATAGCCTTATCAAATTCTTCTATTGCTTTATCATATTCTCGTAGATTGTATGATACCGTCCCATTAACATGATACTTATGACTAGGATTTTTTGGGTCAAGAAACTTACGAATCTTTTCCATCTGCTCTTGTTTTATTTCTGAATGCCTTGATTCATTATCTCCAAATGGCATAGACGGTCGTGGAATGGATGAATTAAAACCAGCAGATACGATGCCATCTGAACCTGACCGCGATTTTTCTATTTTATTCTGGTCATCTTTGTCTTCTACCTTTTTCTTTCTACCAAACAAAGTAATCTATTACCTCTTGCCTATCATATAGCTACATTTTACCATCAACTTTCGTTAATTAACTTTTATGAGTGATTCCACCACTTCTTCATTTCCGCTTAAAACTGCTTTTATTATTTCCTCGCCTCGGCGCGATTGTTCATTCAATCTTGCAAGGGGCTGATTTATTTTGTCTGATGTTTTACTTTTATCTTCAGCATTTTGTGGACACTTGGCATTCCAGATATTTATTTTCTTATTCAATTTACATGCAAGTCTATTATACTCAGATATTTTTTGAGATGCCTGTACAAGTATTTCACCAATTTCCTTGTTTAAACTATCTATACCTTTTTCATATCTATTAAAATACAGAGCTACAGCAAAAGAGTCTCGACCGCTACCATTACATGCGTTACACCTTTCTGTAATCTGTTCTGTTTCTGTTACTGCATGACCATGATTATAGCCAGATGTTCTCTTAACGGTTCTTGTTATTGTTCCACTGCCATGACATCCATAACAAGTACAAGTGAGGGTTTTGTGTCTATGAGGATCAAGAAATTTTGGATTAACTTGTGGTATTTGGTACAAAATTATCGGATAAAACAATTTTAATTTGAACAATCGCATTTCCTTTCCATTTATTTCTACCCTGTTAATCTTACCCCGTGAAAAAAATCCCTTAATACCACTGTATTTTTTATCTGCCATGTCTGGAATATTATTTAGCTCCTCAAAAGACAAACTTCGTACATCAACATAATGTCCCTCTGAAGTAAAATCAGATAGTAGATCTTTGGCAGATTCAGTAAGCAGTCTTTTTACTATTTTTACTACATCCGTTTCCGTAAAGTTTTCAGACTTTTTCAAGTAACCAATAAACTCATCCAGCCCCGCTATCTCTTCCTGTACTATTAAAGGTGAATTATCCTTAGGGCTCGAATCCTGAACTTTTACCAGTCCACCAATCGCAGATTTACTTGCCCCTCGTGATTCTGACTGGTTAGGCAATTTAGAGCACATCCTAATAGTTTCAAGCAGAGATATTATTGCATCAAACCTAGATACCATGCAGAATCATCACAGATCCCAAGAAGAGGCATTACTAGCAACCGCTTTTCTTACATTCTTGTTCTCATCTTTTTCTAGTTTTTTTATTATCACAGTAGGCGTATTCTTGTTTTTTGTTATTGCTTCTCTTACCTTCCATCTCTTGTCATCTGATAACTTTTCAAGAAGTTCTACTGGTGTGTTAGGATTTCTTGCTACTGCCAGTCGTATTCCTTCATCTTTATCCTTAGCTAGATTTTCCAAGATCTCGACAGTTGTATTGGAATGCTCTGCCACCCTCCCTCTCACAATTTTGTTCTTATCTTCGGATAATACCTCCAAAGCGTCAGCGGGTGTCGTAGGCTTGCTTGAAACTCGTACCTTGACATAATAATTTTTATCTCTAGCCAACTCTCTCAAAACATCCGCAGTCATATTAGCAGACCAAAAAGCCGCATCCATTATTTCTTCTTCCTTATCTCTAGCCAAATCCAATAATACTTCCGCTGGTGTGTTAGGATTTTTAGCGACTGTAACCCTGACCCGCCATTTCTTATCTCTAGCCAACTCTCTCAAAATATCGATTGGAGTAGCATTATCTTCTGCGAGCATGCTTCTACTTATTTCATCACCGAATTTGTTTCCAAAATTTATCACGCATATTCGATAGACCAAACTTTTACTAAAACATTCTTAGCGTTTTGAAATGTCTAATATATCATTAGAACCCCTTTTTGCCTACTTTTGGGTGCAACCCTAAAAGTAGGTCGTCAGTAGGACGAAACCCCTTCTGCGAAATCCGAGCGAGGCGAGCCCGAAGGGCGAGAGCCATGCGGAACGCATGGCGTCCGAAGCGAGGTAGTGCGGAAACGCCACGAGGTAAATCGTGGCGTCCGAGTAAAGCGAGGAGCGAGGGCTGTAAGTGGCAAAGAGGGGAGGAGCGAAGCGGAGGGGTGAATTTGCCAACTGAAAGACCGAACTTTGCGCACTACCTCGGTGAGCCTCGGTTTTGCATAGCAAAAAACGCCAAGCGAGTTTATGAGCCTGGTGTTAGAGGTGAGCAAGGATTTCGCCATATCATAAGCGGAGTGCCAAGAGGGGTGTCATCGTCAGATGACGGGGTGAATTGGCATGAAGCACTACTATTGACCTTTATCTAATTTTTGTTTATTTGCAATTTCTTCAGGCGATGGAATGCGTCCAAATAATTTTTCATACTCTTCTACATTTTTTGCGAGCCAGAGAGAAACAGATTTCATTTGAATCGGATCCATTATCAGCCTACATTCCAAAACTCTGTCAATTTCTGCTTTGTTTGGATTTATCTGAGCGCTACTCATGGCTTTAGTTAAATCAGCTTCTTCACTGTATGTCACTATCTCCACATATCCCATTCTTATTCCGCCAAAAACGCCATTCACATTAATTGTCCTATATTGTTCGTGTTTTCTCGAATTAAATTCAGGTTGAGACATTCATCAGAGAGATATGGAATGTATTATAAAAATTTGCTATTCTTGGCGTACTACCATTTATATGCATCAAACGTAAAACTATGGTTATATGCCAGAAGGGATTTACGGCAACAGTTTTGAAGAAATGAGTTATGGACAAAAAGACTGGGAATTTGACAAGACGGTATTTCCAACATGGAATAACACCCTATCTCATCCATTAGAAATTCAAATTCCGCAGATCGCATTTCCTTTTGCATCGTTGC
>JBARDK010000168.1:0-8098 GCA_049795075.1 Nitrosotalea sp.
ATGTAGCACCATCTTGTGTTTGATTCTTCATGGTAAGAGCTTGATCAAGATGCATATTGTACGGAAGTTGGATGAACTTGAATCCGTTTTCAGAACCACCTATGTCTTTGACCATCTTGACAATATCGAAAATAGAAAGATACTGTGGATGTCCTTGTGGTACTCTAAAGCAATCCCATGTGGCCATTCCGTAATATCTTATTGTTCCAGACTTTCTTTGATTTTCGTAAAACTCAAACACATCTCCAAGTCTTTTCACGAATTCATCTTTTGTCATGTCTTGGAGCTGTCCTTCAGCGGCATTGTGCAGATACATCAAGTCAACGCACTCTAGTCCCAAGTTCTTGAGACTTCTGTTTAATTGATCTTGAAGATACGGTATTGTCATACAGTGGTATCCAGAAGAGATGTCCCCAGATTTGATTATCTCAGATTTTACAAGAGTATTTTGAATATTCTGCCAAAATTCTTCTTTTACATCTCCGTCATTTGTTATGTATCCATTCTTTGTACTTATGAATAATTGATCCCTTCTTGCCTTGTTCTTTTCAATTAGTTGAGCAATTGCTTTGCCTACCGATCTTTCAGCCTTCTGTGATCTGTAATTAATGGCGGTATCTATTACATTTACCCCCAAAGTAGTTGATTTTATCACGGCATCCTTGACTAGGTCGTCAGTTGCATCGTCTGGATTTCCAAGATACGTGCCTATTCCAATAG
The DNA here is from genome assembly GCA_049795075.1 of Nitrosotalea sp. GTDB lineage: Archaea > Thermoproteota > Nitrososphaeria > Nitrososphaerales > Nitrosopumilaceae > Nitrosotalea. The sequence continues at coordinate 721 of JBARDK010000168.1, forward strand.
ATGATAACGTTAATCCGTCGAATTGTTTGAAGTGATTTTTTGCAACATTTGGATGATTCTTTGCAAACTCGGCTGTCCCTTCTGATGTGGAATGTCCAGTTATCACAAAATGATTTTAGACGTGGTTGATTTAACTCTACTGAGCAATTTTCATGAGATAGTCTACAATAAAGCTTACAACAAGTAAAACCCCGGTGATTCTGCTATATGATACAAAGTTTTTCATTATTGGAACAAATTCTTCTATCTGATCAAATTTTTGTTTCAACGACATGCCTGATTTTATTGCGATGGGTATGGTAACAAGTGTGACAAGAGATACAATTGGAAAGAGGTGTAATGCAACTGCGATTATGATTACTCCATATGACATGGCTGGAAAAATCCATATGCTTGAAGCAGCCTTTGCTCTTCCAAGTAGTATGACAAGCGTCCTTCTTCCATGAGACTTGTCTGCATCATGATCTGGAAATGAATTTACAAAGAGAACAGTTGATGATAAAACTCCAGAGACTATGCCTGCAAGTACAGGCTCGGCGGTTATATGGGAGGCCTGCACAAAGTATGTTCCAAGCACTATCATTGCACCTTTGATGGCAACAAAGACTTCGCCTAGACCAGAATCAACTATTCTTGTAGAGTAAAAATAGATCGAAATAATTGCAAATCCCAAAATTATTGCAATTGTTATGCCTCTTTCAAATACAAAATATGTTCCAATTAACGCACCAATAACTAGTAAAATTATTCCTGCACGATAGACTTCAGATGAATTGAGTAATCCCTCTGGCAAAACTCCTGTACCTCCGCTGAATTTGGTTCTCTTAGTTTCTGTGTCTATCTTTCTTTTATAATCCCAATAATCATTGAGTAAATCCACACTTGCATGTAGTGCCACGACACCTACTAATGTTAACCCGGCAAATTCTAGATTGATAGTTGTATTTTGCCACCAATTTATGGCCAAACCAAGAAAAACTGAGATTATTGACGCAAGTAAAAATTTGATTCGAACTATGCGTAGCCAAGATGACAGCATTATGTAATGTTCAGGCACGGTCTATTTCGGTATATTGTCTGTACTGGGAGAGATGGCAATTGATTACCGTAATTTTTCCAAGTCGACATTTTCTACTGGCTTTCTGCCGTTGAAGCCTTCGTCCTTTCCATGCCAAAACTTGATCTCAGTTTCGTCTTCTTTCCAACAAAGCCATATCTCTTCATTAAATCGAAGTGATGGAAAATCAAGTAATCCATCATCTATGCTTTTTATCATTACTCCTGTGCTCTCAATCTCTTCTGTTGCTTTATAAAAATTTGAGATTGCTGTATTGAGTTCTTGTTTCTTGAGGGCATACTCTTTGAAACTAGACATGTATTTGGGATTTGTCTCCATCTCGGTTTGTATTTTTATAACATCATTTTTTAAATTTACCAGATCTTTGAATTTCTTAATTATGGAAGGAAGCATCGCATTTGCCTCTTTTAGAGTAAAATGAGAAAACATTACCAAACTAGAACGACGGCCCAGTTAAAAGTATTAAGTCTCATTCAGGGCTGATATTACTTCAGCAATCATTCTTGATGCCAAGTGGGATGTTCTATCTTTGATGTCATAACTTGGGCAAACTTCCATGATATCAAGTCCAACGATTCCTTTCTTTGCTATTGATTTAAGAAGATATAGAACCTCGAGATTCCCAAGTCCTAATGGAACAGGAACTGAAACTCCCGGAGCATAAGCAGGATCAATCGCGTCCATGTCTACTGAGACATATGTGTTTTTTCCAATCTTGTCAAGTATGGTTTTCTCAATTCCTGTAATGCCATTTTTGAGAATGTCAAGAGGGGTTATTACCGATAAATTATATTTTTTGATATTGTCTATCTCTTCCTGTTCTGGCGTTCTTATCCCTATCTGAACACTTGATTTTGTATCTATGTCAGGTAAGACATCATGCAAGACTGAGCCGTAATAACCGCTGGAAGAACTAATAAAATCCGGATGGGCATCAAAATAGACAAGAGATATCGGACCGTATCTTTTGTATAATGATTTGATGATTTCTGTAGAAACAGAATGATCGCCACCTATAGTTATGGGAATTTTTGATTTTGAAACTATCTTGCCTATCACGTCATTAACTTCGGTCCTTAGTATATTCCCATAATCGTACACTTTCTTGTTTATGCCGCCAAGCGGAAAGCCAACAGAAATCTGGTTGCCTCTCTTGTAGGTGTCTCTTATGTTGGAGATTTCTCTTATCTTATGAGGTGCCTCTGAAGTCCCTTTACGTAGTGAATGTGATTTTGATTCGTCAGGCACTCCTAAAATTACAACATTTGATTCGTTATATTCTTCAGTATTTGCCCAACATATTTTCATTCTTATACTTACAATTTGTAATTATAAAAACTGACTAGTAAACACACAAGTATGATGACACAACATGGTTAGACTTGATACGATATGTCTCCAACCAATAATCTCTGTGTCTTTCCCTTACTGGAAATTAACAATGCTCCGTCATTATCTATTCCTATGGCCTTTCCTTTTATTTCTCCGCTAGGGGATGATATTCTGACATTCTTCCCTATTGTAGACGATCTTTTTTCCCACTCGCTTTTGATTCCATGGAGATTGTTTGCAACTAGTTTATTGTATAGTTGTTCAAGTTCATACAGGAATGCTTGAAGCAGCAGTACGGGGTCTGCCTTTTCTTTCTTCCCAACCAGTGTTGTTACGCCGTAAAAATTCCCTGAATTCCTAACAATTTTGGTTATAGCACTAGGCTGAATCTTGAAATTTATTCCAACGCCAATGACCAGGTAATCCATCTGATTAGATTCAATTGATGCGTCAACTAGTATCCCAGCTACCTTCTTATCGTCTAGAGTGAGGTCATTTGGCCACTTTAACTTGGGCCTTAACCTCAATACTTTTTCTATGGAAACAGTAAGAGCAAGTGAGGTCAGCATGGGAAATAGTGAAGCTTGAGAGATTTCAAAATTTGGCTTGAGAAGAACTGATAACCATATGCCGCCTCTTGGAGATGCCCATTTCCTATTTTGTCTTCCTCTACCATGAGTTTGCTGCTCAGATATCACAATAGAGCCATTCTCACGCGGCTTTGAAGCTAGTTTTAATGCAAAATTCTGTGTTGAATCAATTGTGTTAAAATAATATATTTTTCTTCCAATAGTTTCTGTTTGCAGTCCAGATGAAATTTCCCATGGTAACATTAGATTTGTTTTGGTAATTAGTCTGTATCCCAATTTCTGCTTTGATCTTATTTTGTAACCTAGAGACTGGAGTTTTTTTATGTTCTTCCAGACAGCTGCCCTACTAAGTCCTAATGACTTGCTAAGTTCTTCTCCGGAAAGAAATCCTGATTGATGAGATTTTAGTAATCTGACTATCTTATCCAGAGTGTCATCAAATGAAGTGTATACGTGTTGTTTATTTGACAAATTAGCATTATTTGGAATTTTTATTCATTGAGTAGCTTTTTGATATTTTCTTCAAGAAGATCATTTTGACCAAATGCGACATCTCTGAGTATTCCCTTCTTATCAATTAGAATGGACGATGGTGTGCCTCGCAGAGCATACTGCTCAAACGTCTGAGCAGAATATTCTTTGTTTTTTAGATATTGCTTGACGCGTTCAATGATGTCTGACTTTTGATGTTCATTGTAGGAGTCAAATCCTGGTACATTGGCTTCTATGATCTCATTTATTTTCTCTTGACTAATTGGACCTTCGTCTTTCTTTAAAAGATCCATGCCAACAGGAAACGGAATTTTGTATGGAAGTTTTTTTCCATCTACTAGTTGACCATATTGCCCTAATGCCCTGAGTGTCTCACCTATTGTCTCACCCTTTGTCAGAAGGAGTTCAAGGTTATCGATGGTATTTTTATCAAAATCCTCAAATGCGGTTGAAATCCCAAGAACTGTAACCCCGTCTTTACGGTACTTGTTGTAAATGTCAATTACTTGTGGTATTGCATGTAGAAAACATCCTGGGCAATTTACTTGGAATACCTCGACCAAAACAACATTGTCTTTTTCCTTATCTATGTTGGTAGGTAACCCTTGTACCCATTTTGAGACGCCAAGATTTGGTGCCTTTGAACCTATTTTTGCAATCATGAATAATATCCAGATGTAGTTTAGTATCTATTTCTTTGTTAGGCAGGTTGGAATTTGCGAAATTCTTTTATATGCGCGGCCTATAGCTAAAACCATGTCGTCCAAGTTACCGGTAGTACTGTTGTTAACAGCAGTTCTGATGGCATCTGTTGCAGCATCAACAATTCCTGCATCAAATGCATTGATTCAGAGAGACTTCACCTACCTAAATGATCAACAGAAAACAGTGAGATACGGAGAAACCAGCGTTTGTGGAGATCATCTGTGTGCACCTGGAGAATGGGATAAATTGCAAGCATCAATTATGTCTGCCCAGCAAGGCAAACAAACTGGAGGAAATGCAACAACCACGACCGCAGCACCTATGACATCCGGCGCGTCAAGTCTTTGCACTATGGTAAAGTCAGCACTTGCTAATGCAAATACCGATTCTACTATGACTGCAGCAATACTTTCAAAACTAGGCTGTTAAAAGGGCCAGTATTTCAAATCTCTTTTTTTAAAATCTATGTCTGTAATTAAAATTCAAAAGTTTACGTCAAAACCACCATTCGTTCTGTCAAACATAACTGTCTCCTTCTTTGGACCGAAGAATACTTTTTTCTATCTTGTCTGATTTTTTAGCACTTTGACTTATCGCACTTGGAACTATCACTAGTTGATTCTTCTTCCATGAAACAAAGGACTGTGTTTATGCCTATAAATTACTTCACGACAATCTATTAAGAGGAACAATCACACACAAAATCATGGAAAGGGATATGCACTCTGATGAGCAAATAAAGAAAATCTACGCATTAAAAAATATAGCAGTTGTAGGCATGTCAAAGAACCCAGAAAAGGCCGCACATTATGTACCAAAATATCTCATAGAACAAGGATACAACATAATGCCAGTTAATCCTACAACTGATGAGATTCTAGGAAAAAAATGCTATCCGAGCTTACTGGACGTTCCAGTTCCGATAGATATCGTTGATGTTTTCAGACCATCTGATCAAGTAAAACCTGTAGTTGAGGAAGCCATCAAGATAAAGCCAAGAGTGATTTGGCTGCAAGAAGGAATTCATGATCTCGAAGCGGAATCCCTAGCAAAAAAAGCGGGAATAGATGTTGTCTTCAACAGATGTATGCTTGCAGAACACCAGAGACTATTCTAGACATGGTAGAAGATTTTGCAAAATTTTGTGATGCGCTTTCAGATCTGATAAAATCATTTGAACAAAAAAATGTGTTAATCAAGATGGTGCCAGACATTGATTCCAACATTGTCAAGATATATGGCGAGAGATCCGATGCGCTTGCACGTGCAAAAACAGGACTTGAGGAAGTTGCAGAACTTGCATATGATACAGCAGAACACCATCCATACTGGAATTTATTGTATAATGGTTCACAAATCCTAAAAATAGTCCTGGATAAATGGAGCGATGCATTAACGGAAGAAGAGCTTGGGGAAATTAAATGGTATGCTGACAAGATAAAAGATTCACTTGGAAATGTCTCAAATGATCATCACCATGAATAATCTACAACAGAGATAAATAGCAAGGATTACGAGATGAGTCCATGCCAATAAAAATTGGCCTTATCGGTAAAACAAATACGGGAAAAACTACATTTTTTAACGCTGCCACTCTGTCACGTGGGGAGATCTCAACTTATCCATTTACAACAAAGAAACCAGAACGCGGCACAGGAAATGCAATAACGCCATGCGTTCACACAGAATTTAATGTACAAGACAGTCCTCAAAATTCAAAATGCGTTGATGGGTGGAGATTCATACCGGTTGAGCTCATCGATCTTCCGGGTCTCATAAAAGGAGCTTGGGCAGGAAAGGGGCTGGGTAACCAGTTTCTTTCTGTTGCAACTCAGTCTGACGCCCTTTTGCATATAGTGGATGTATCAGGGGGTGTGGATGCTGCTGGGAGAATAACAGAGATTGGTCAAGGCGACCCGATTGCTGACGTATCAGATATTGAAGAAGAATTGATAATGTGGTATCAAAAACTCTTGGAAGGCAATAGGGATAAGATATCAAAACTTGTCAACTCTGAAACAGAGTCGGTTGTAGCAATCACTGATGTCTTCAGGGGCATAGGTGTCAAAGAAAGCCATGTAAAGGAGACATTGAGGGTGACTGGTCTTGAAGACAAGCACTTTGATAATTTTGATATGAATGATAGCAAAAAATTCTCTGCACACTTACGAAAGATTTCAAAACCCACGCTGATAGTAGCAAATAAAATTGATCTTGCAGGTGCCGACAAAAACTTTGATAGGCTACGCGAAAAGCACGTAGATACAATAATTATACCTGCTAGTGCTGACAGCGAACTCTCTCTGAGGCGTGCAGAACAGAAGGGGTGGATAAAATATGTCCCAGGTTCAGAACAGTTTGAAATACTTCACAAGGAAGCGTTAAACAAAAAACAACTCGAAGCTCTCGAGTTTATTACAAAAGGCATACTCGGAGAATATATGAGAACCGGGGTACAGTTTGCAATCAATGTTACCGTCTTCAAATTATTAAAGATGAATTCGATTTATCCTGTCGCAGATCCTGAGAAACTATCAGACAAAAAAGGGAATGTTCTTCCTAACCTTCTTCTTATGAAAGACGGCTCAACAATAGAAGATTTGGCAAAGGAAATTCACTCAGATCTGACCAAGGGACTACTCTATGCAAAGGATGTCAGATATGGAGTAAGATTGCCAACCAATTATCAATTACGTGATAGAGATGTAGTGTCATTGGTAAGTGCACAGACAAAGAAATCTTAACTGTCCTCGGCACCAATTTTTTCCTGTTTCATCCATAATGTTTTTTTCTTGTGATCAATTAGAACAATTCCCAAGTCTGATATCTCTTTCCTAATTGTATCTGCGCCCTGAAAATCTTTTTGGCTTCGTAATAGATTGCGTTGATTGATAAGCTCATTCATTTTCGTTTTCTCCTCTGAGGTAACCTGGGATATCTTTAGGCCTAAGATATCAAGCATTTGATCAAATATCGGTAAAACAGTATTAGAAATTGAAGACACCATGCGTTCAGATGAAGCAATTTGATTTATTGCCTTTACAAGTTTAAAAAACGCACTAGATGCAAGCGGCGTGTTAAAGTCTGAGCTCAAAGCGTCAGCAAACTCCTTCTTGATTTCTTTTATTGTATCTTCGATAAGTTTTACATCCTCTATGGCAGCAGATCCATCATCTGATAA
>JBARDK010000169.1:0-1673 GCA_049795075.1 Nitrosotalea sp.
ATGAGGGTTTGTCAGAGTTAGCTTGTCATTTCCTCTGCCTTTTACTTTGAATGAAAAATCCTTTACAGTGATTGTACAGTCGACGTTAGATTTTGAATTTTGCAAAAGCATTTTCATTTTCTCTGGGAGGTCACTGCATCCAGAACTTGCCCCTATTCCAACAATGCAATCCCCATTTAGCGTAAGATGTGGCTCTGTTGTTATCTCAATTGTTTTTGGGTGAAGTGATCTTATGTTTTCATGACCATGGAAAGGGATCTCAAAACGCATGATCTGCTACTTGTATAAACTTAAATTAAACCTTCAAAGGTAGGAATTTTGAAATGCTTCCAGCAGCATCAGGTTATGATAGAGCAATCACTGTATTTTCTCCAGATGGCAGACTTTACCAAGTCGAATATGCTATTGAAACTGTAAGAAGAGGAACTCTTGCAGTAGGAATCAAATGCAAAGATGGACTCATTTTGGCCGTTGAAGAAAAACCAAGAAAATTACAAAATTCAGATATCACTCAAAAAATATTCCAAGTCGATGATCACATAGGTGTAGCAGCAGCAGGATACATCCCAGACGCAAGATCTCAGGTGGACAATGCTAGATTCTTTTCACAAAGTAACAGGATGATCTATGACGAACCAATCGAAGTAGAGTCTGTTGCAAAACACTTGGCTGATCAGTGCCAACAATTTACCCAGGATGCTGGAGTAAGGCCATTCGGGGTTGCATTGATAATTGCAGGCATTGACAAAAGTGGAAGCACCATTTTCCTCACTGATCCGAGTGGAACTTACATTTCATATGAAGCTGTTGCCATAGGTGCAGGATCAGACCAAGTAACCGAATATCTTGAAAAATACTACAAAAAAGACATGTCACTTGAAGATGCTGCAGCACTGGCAATCGAATCGATATATCTTGTAAGTGAAGACAAGGACGGAACAAAACATATCAAAATGGCTCATATTCTAAACGACGCCAAGCTCATGACAAAAACCGCAGAAAAAGATATTGAAGGGTATGCTGTAAAAGCCAAAGAGAACTTTGCCAAGAGACAGCAAAAGTAACATCTAGCATTTTATAGCACAACAAAGTTATTTGCAATATTGAAAATTTCAATAGCTATCCCAGATTCCACACTGATGGAAGAGCCATCCCCACTGGGGCAAGCATTAAAAATCTCTGATATTGGACGTGCCTGTTCTGTGTTTAAGGTAAATACAATCTATCTTTATCATGAGGCCGATGGCAGGGATCGTGACCGATCACTGTTGCGCACCACATTACGTTATCTTGAGACCCCCCAGTACCTGCGCAGAACAATGTACAGAAAAACAGACGAGCTTAGATTTGCAGGAAGTCTTAGTCCCCTTAAAATTCCATCCCACGTGCAAACGCCCGATCCAAACAAGGTTAAACCGGGAGATGTTCGTGATGGAGTTGTTGTCTTTGCTAGAGGACAAAAGTATGTAGATGTTGGATTTGACAAGTTCATTCCATATCATGGATCTGAAGACGAAGGAAAAAGAATTACTGTACAATTCAAAGAAGGATTTCCAAACCTTTCCATAAAGCAGATCAGGCGTGATGAGATCAAGCAATATTGGGGCTATGAAGTCAAAGAAGCATCAAGTCTGAGTAGCGTTCTTTCCAATTGGAATTCTTTTGTCATATTT
>JBARDK010000170.1:0-16386 GCA_049795075.1 Nitrosotalea sp.
CCTAAATTCAACGACAACTCCATTTTCTACTATGGCATAACCTGTTTCTTCTTTTCTATATCTTCTGGTAGCTATTGTAGCCAAGGTGTTTTTTTCTCTATGGAATTGATACATGCTTTTGATATCAAGTGGTGTCAGGTTATCCACAAACCATAGCAGAAATTCTGAATTTTTCTCTAGAGTCTTCTCTAAATGTACTAGATCTCCGCCAGTTCCACTCTGTGAATCTTGAATGAATCTAAGTGGCTTTTTTACTCTTTTGTAATTTTCAAAATATTTTTCTATTTGTTTGCCCAGACCATCAAAATCTGCAAGAATGATTATCTCGTCTATGATCTTAAATGATGACAGATATTCTACGATGTGCGCAATTAATGGTTTTCCATGAACTGGTATCATTGCCTTTGGAATATAGTCTGTAAAAGGCCTTCCACGTGTTCCACGTCCGCCGGCCAGAATTACAGCTTTCAAAGCTACCTGTATGATTTCTGTTTTCTTCTTCTAGCACTAGGGCCGCCAAACTTCTTTGGCTCTTTTCTCCTGTCATCACCACTAAGCAGGTGTTTATCGTATTCTGAAATTTTCTTTTTTAGATCTTCGCGAACTGTTCTTGTAAATGGATGCTCTTTTGGCTCTTTTCTTGTCTTTGTCCAACCTGTCAAAGCTCTTGATATTGCAACAGCACTGGCATATGATTGTCCCATAAAGCCACCACCGCGTACTCTAACTGAAAGATCAATTTTGTTTCTAAGATCTCCTGTGATTTCAAGTGGAGCAAGAATTACTTCTCTTGCTATCTCTTGCTGAATCATCTCTACTGGAACATTGTTGATTCTAACTCGGCCTGCTCCCTTTGTGATAAAGGCATGAGCGCGTGCAGCCTTTCTTGATGCAAAATAACCTTCAAGTTTTGTTACCATTATTCGTGCCACCCTACAGTTCTGCCTAGCTCTCCAAAAGTTGTATAATATGCAGCAGGCCTTCTTATTTTTGCATCTTCAAACTGGGTAGTCTTTTTTGATTTTAATTCATTTGGAACACCTAAGTATGCTCTCAATCTCTTCAAAGCTGTCTGACCAGAAGGCTTGTTCTTTGGAAGCATACCTCTCACCATCTTTGTGATCATCGTATCAGGTCGACGAGGATGGAACGGACCAAATTTAGGATTATTAATACTTGCTACCTCGAGAAACTTTCTATATTCCCCAATTATCATGTGCCTGTCCCCACTAAGCATGATGTTTTCAGAATTTACAATTGAAACTCTTGTACCATTTATCAATAGTTTTGCTACATGTGAACACAGTCTTCCCGCAACTTGGTTTGTACCATCTACTATTACATCCTGATGATTTTTAGATTCTGTCTTTACATGTGTCTGTTCTTGTTTAGCCAAGTATTTTCACTCCTTTACCTGTTGGGTTGTTCTTGATCAGTTGTGCAAAGTCTATGATCTTTCCGCCCGACCGTGTTACTTTCTTTGCTCCTGTTGTAGAAATTGAGAAAGAGCATAATGTTATCTTGTGTGAAATATTTCCAGTACCTAGAACCTTTCCTGGCACTATTACTATATCATCATCATTTACGGACCTGTCAATTTGACCTAAATTAACTACTCTTTTTGTTCTGGCCGGTTTTAATGCCATCTCTGCAAGTCTTAACCAGATAGGAGCTTTATTCTTCTTTGAGGCCACTTTGAGCTCTTTTGCCATTCGTATGACAACTTGATTAGTCATGTGTACTTATGCCAATTTTTACCCAAATATAATATATGCTCAGCCAAGTGCTGCAATTGTCTGCTGAAAATCGCCTAGTCTCTTCTCTAATTCTTCAACTGCAGCTTTTACTACTTCACCTGGAGTGAGGTTTCCTACAGTCTCTACCGTCAAAATATGTTCATCGGCGTTGTTACCTTCAGTTAGAACTGAAACGGTTGCAGAGTTCCATTTTGCATGCTCGCTACCTCGCCCAAGTCTTGCATAAGCCTCAAATTTCAACTTTTGACCTGGTGCCAAAGCCACGATGGGGATATTGGGACTTACTGGCTTTACAACCTCGTCTTCGGAACTAAGATCTTGTGATGTAACAGTGCGAGTTGTGTCAGACTTACCAGAATCTAACATTAATAAAACTCTACAACGACTACAGCCTAACTCACTATTGCAGTCACAGGCAGAAGGCTCTACAAACCTAGAAAGATCTGTCTTCAGTGGGAGCATGGCAAGTCTGTGAGACACGCCTTCATCTGCCAGAACTGATGAGTTTTCAATCATTACAACATCATCAATTGCAAAGGTAGGCACGCCAGAAAGGCAAATCCTTCTGAGCGCGTTGGCATATTGAAGAGGTATTCCCTTTAATTTAACAATAATTCTATTTTCATTTTCTTCAATTATCTCTAGAGAAGTCAAACTTATGGATGAAGACTGAAATTCCAAATAAAAATCTAGCGAGTTTTTCTGTATAGATAAATACCGAGAATGGATACCTCAGTCATGGATAAAGTTACGGTTGTTAGGTTGTCTGTAGAGGGCGAAAAGTTCGAAATTATAGTTAAACCAGATCCGGCCCTTGAGTTTAAACTTGGCAAAAGAAAGGAAGTTTCAGGCGTCCTAGTCTCTGATGAAGTATATTCGGATTCGAACAAAGGAACAAGGGCATCTGAGGAGAAGTTGATGAAAGCGTTCAAAACTACAGATTCCAATTCTATTGCAACAATTATACTGCAAAAAGGTGACCTTAATCTCACTACAGATCAGAGACGAAAGATGGTCACAGAAAAACGTAAACAAATTGTAGACTTTATCGCAAAAAGCTTTGTAGATCCACGATCTCATCTTCCACACCCGCCACTTAGAATAGAGCAAGCAATGGATGATGCTCGAGTCTCAATTGATCCGTTTAGAAACATAGATGAACAAATCAAAGAAATCATTGAAGAACTCCGATCAATTATTCCACTCAAGTCAGAAAATATGTTGCTTGAAGTTGCGGTACCTGCACAATTTGCGGCTCAATCTTATTCAGTATTGAAATCATTTGGTTCTTTGAAGAAGGAAGAATGGCAATCAAATGGATCTCTCAAAGTAATACTAGATATACCGGCTGCGGCAAGGGCAAATGTGATTGATAGGTTGGGCTCTGTAACAAAAGGTACTGCTTCTGTTGAGGTTGCGAAATGATGGACATAAAAAGAAGATATGTCATACCTGGCGATGTCATTGTAACAGGACCATTAAGGCCAGAGCAAAACGTATACCAAGAGGGCGACAGAATAATTTCAACCTGTGTCGGAATATCTGAAATTTTTGAGAATGCTGTAAGAGTAATCCCACTAACGGGTGTATATGTGCCAAAAACAAATGATTTGGTAATAGGAAAAGTAGTTGGAACCTCTCCACTGTCTTGGGAGTTTGACATTAATTCTTGTTTTATAGGCTTTTTACCAGCTCAGGATGTTTTCGGCAGGGACTATTCTCCAACCAAGGATGAATTAAGACAAAGATTGGACATTGGAGACTTGGTAGCTGCAAGAGTAGCAAATTTTGACAGATCACGAGATCCACTTTTGACAGTTCAAGACAGAGATCTAGGTAAAATTGAGTCTGGTGAGCTAATCGAGATAGCCCCAAGCAAAGTGCCTCGACTGATAGGCAAGAGAGGCTCAATGATCCAAACTATAGAAATGGCAACAAAGGCGATTATAACAATAGGTCAGAATGGATGGATTGTAGTGTCTTGCGACGATCCAGAGGGATTATTAAAGGCAACTGAAGCGATAAAAATGGTGGATGCCCTAGCGCATACACCTAACTTGACTGAAAGAGTCAAATCTATGCTAGGAATACCAGAAGGTGAAAATAATGACACAATTAATGAGTGAAGATGGAATTAGATGTGATGGGAGACGAGTAGACCAACTAAGAAATATTTCGATCAAAGTTGGTGTTCTAAAGAATGCTGATGGGTCGGCATATATTGAATTTGGCAAAAACAAGATTCTCGCAGGAGTCTTTGGACCGCGAGACGTACATCCAAAACACATGGCTAATCAAGATACTGGAATTTTGCGTTGTAGGTATCACATGTCGCCATTTTCTGTAACTGAGAGAAAAAATCCAGCTCCATCAAGAAGAGAAATTGAGATATCAAAAGTACTAAAGGAAGCACTTCAACCAGCTTTAATCTTGAAAGATTTTCCAAGGACTGTTACTGACGTCTTTGTGGAGGTTCTTCAGGCTGATGGTGGTTCTCGATGTGCTGCTCTTGATGCAGCAGCAGTTGCATTGGCAGATACTGGTATACCAATGAGAGACTTGGTATCTGCATGTGCGGCAGGTAAAGTAGCTGACAGAATAGTTCTGGATGTCAACAACGAAGAAGATCAAGAAGGACAAGCCGACATGCCTGTTGCAATAATGCCAAATTCCGGGAAAGTTACTTTAATGCAACTTGATGGAATCTTGACATTAGAGGAATACAAAACATGCTTGCAAACAGCCATAGGTGGTTGCAGGCAGGTCTATGAGGTTCAAAGAAGAGCTCTTGTTGAAAGATACTTTGAAAGTGGAGTGCAATAAAATTGGAATCGGTAATAATTGATAAATTAAAACGAGATAAAATCTTAGACTTGCTCAAGCAGGGAAAAAGATTGGATGGCAGGGCCCTTGACGAACAACGTCCCCTAACCATAGAAACAGGAATTATTCCAAAAGCAAATGGTTCTGCTAGAGTGAGGTTAGGAAATACCGAAGTCATTACAGGAGTTAAAGTCCAGCCTGACAAGCCATTTCCTGACCTAGGAGACAAAGGAATTCTTATCTGTACTGCTGAAATTCTTCCACTTGCGGATCCACATGCGGAGCCTGGACCTCCAAATGAGGAAGTAATTGAACTTGCAAGAGTTGTGGATCGTGGTATAAGAGAGACTGAAATGATTGATCTACACCAACTTGTTTTAATTGAGAACAAGTCTGTTGTAGGCATATTCATTGATAGTAGTGTTATTGACTCGGATGGAAATCTTTTTGATGCCTGTTCATATGCTTCAGTATCTGCAATCCTTTCCTCAACTATTCCAAAATATGAAATTAAAGATGAAGCGCCAGTTTTAGTTGAAGGAGTAACATCCAAGCCTCCGGTGAAGACATTGCCAGTTTCAGTTACTATGGCAAGAATAGGGGATTACATAATTGTAGATCCTAGCAAGGACGAAGAAACATGCATGGACGCAAGAATTACTATAACCACAAACTCTACAGGTAACATTTGCGCGCTACAAAAGGGCGGGGGAGATGGATTCTCAGTTGATCAACTTTTCAAGTGCTCAGAAATAGCACTCTCTGTGGGAACAAAAATAAGGAAGAAGCTAGAGCAGTTGATGTAGTATGGCAAAAGGTAAAGGAGCTTCGCTAAAAGGCCTGGGTCAAAAGTATGGATTAAAACCGCGCAAAAAGTTCACTGCAGTACACCGACTCCTCAAGTCTAAGAGGAGATGTCCAGACTGTGGCTCAATTCAATTCGTTAGAGAGGCAGTTGGTATATGGGTATGTAAGAAATGCGGTTTCAAAATAGCAGGCATGGCATATGACGTCAAACTATAGTGCTAAAATCCAAATTTTTGCTGGTAAAAAAAACAAGGCAATTTTCAAGTCTTTAGAAATTGATAACAAGTTTTATGATGAGAATCCGACTCATACAAAGATGTCACTTGACAAGGGAATAACAATTCTAATTGATACTCAGGAACTTGCACATCTTCGCGCCAACTTGAATTCCACATTACGTCTGATTCAAACAAGCAACGACGCAATAGAATCGGTAAAAATATAAGCAAAACAACTACTGGGACAAGCATGTCCTCAGGAGAACAAATTCCACCATGGTTGCAGGAACAAGCAGGAAGATTACAACAGTTACAACAAAATCTTCAATCAATTATGGCTCAAAAGCAATATCTTGAGGCAGAACAACTTGAAACGGAGAGAGCTCTTGAGATGTTAAAGAAGACAGGCGATAATGACGCCGTGTACAAGGCAGCAGGTTCAATTCTTGTTAAATCTACAAAACCACTTCTAGTTTCAGAGCTTGCGGAAAAAAAGGAACTTGCAAATACTCGCATAACTGTACTAACAAAGCAAGAAGCTAGACTTAAGGAAAATCTCAAAGAAGCGGAAACAAAAATTAGGGAAATGCTACGTGGACCTGCAGCTCAGACTGGACAAAAGACAGATACTCCTAAATAAAATACTGACTGAATTTTAGCGGTTCAATGAAGATAGAAGACATGCGAATGGTAATTGATGAGCGAGAAAAAAAGAGCGGCATTCCTAATCTTTTAAAAGAAATTGGAGTAAAGGTCGAGATGAAAAATCTTCCAATAGGCGATTACATTGTTGCCTCTGAAACAGTGATTGAAAGAAAAAGTGTTCATGATTTTATTTCATCCGTTTTTGATGGACGATTGTTTGACCAATGCAACAGGCTAAAGGAACATTTTGAGCACCCTGCAATCATTATAGAGGGTGACATTGACGAAATAAACCAAATTGCTGAAAACCCATTAGTCTTCTATGGGGCAGTTTCTTCTGTAGCATTAGATTTCAAGATACCAGTTTTGCCAACGCCAAATGCGTCAAATACCGCCAAATTGTTAGTTGCAATGTGTGCAAGACAAGGCAAGACAAAAGGCCCATTCCTTAAGAAGATAAGAAAATCAGGAAACATACAGCATCAACAATTGTCTGTTTTATGCAGCTTACCAGGTGTAGGTGAAAAGCTTGCATCTAGAATGTTGGAAAAATTTGGATCTCCAAGTAACTCCTTTAGTGCATCCATTGCAGAACTTTCAAAAATAGAAGGAATGGGTGAATCACGTGCACAAAAGATACGAAATCTACTTGACGCAGAAATAAAAAATGACAAAAAAATTGGCCAGAAAACTTTGCATGATATTTGACATACAATAAAATACTGCTGCTTGATCTCAACAACTAAATGATAGTTTCTCATTCTTGGCTGGCCGAGCATTACAATGACATAGACATCATCATACTGGATTCCAGAGGGAATGTTGCCTATTCATATGCACACATCCCGCGATCACAACCTCTTGGCGTGGAAAAAGTAGTCAAGACTACTGATTCTGGCGCAAATCTTGTTCTAGAACCTGAAAACGCTGCAAGCCTGTTTAGTTCTCTTGGAATCGATGAGACAAAGACCGTAATAATATATGGCGATTACATGGACCCGTCTGCAGCCAGGATAGCTTGGACTTTGTTATACTATGGACATGAAAAAACAAAGATCCTTGACATTGGAATTAGAAGTTGGCACCAAAAAGGACTTGCAATCACAAAAGAAGTCTACAAACCAAATCCTGCTACTTTTATGCCAAAAGTAAATTCAACTATTAGAATAGAGGCAGAAGAGCTTCAAAAGAGAATCGATTCAGCTTTTATCATTGATGCTAGATCCCCGCAAGAGTATATGGGAGGCAGGATACCAAACTCTATTCTTTTTCCTTTTACGGATGGAGTGGGAGAAAAGGGCTCTCTTTTCAAAGAGAAAGACGAACTCGTAAAGATATTCAAAGAGCAAAAAATCCCAAAAGACAAAGAACTTGTGTGCTATTGTGCACTTGGCCATAGGGCAGCAAATGTATTCACTCAGCTTAAGATTGCAGGTTATGAAAACGTCAGGCTGTATGATGGTTCGCTAGCTGACTGGATGGGACGAAGACTGCCGCTTGGATGACTTGCGTCTTAGCTTGCTTCCACATACTGGACAAATAGAAACTTTTGAAAAACTTGATTTGCAACCGGGGCAAAAATAAACCCAATTTATCTTGTCTGCGCCTTTTGTCATGATTGGCATAACTTTCAAATTCAGATGTTTTGCTACATTGGAAACAGCAAAATCATCTGTCACCAATTCTCCTCCTAGCTGCAAACATAATGCAATAACGGAAATATCTTCTTTGGAAAGATGTTGATAATCGCCAGTCTCTTCTGCTTTTCTGAGTGCCATCTCCGTAAATTTACTTTCAGGTTCAACAATTTTTAGTCTGTTTGATTCGATTAGAACCGTTATTGCACCTTGATTCTTTTTGATATGCTTGACTTCTTCAAAAACTAACGGTGTAGTATAGCTGGTATCTTGTGACGCAAATGGTATGCCTGCATAGAAAGAGGTAGCATCTAAAACCCTAAAAACCAAGCTTGCTCATCTGTCTTAGACCTCTTTTCTTGAGTCTTACAAACACTGCATGTTTTTTGTATTTTCTAATTGTGATGACCTCATCAAATCTTGCAGTCTTGATTACTTGAGCGTCCATGATTATGTTGGAATCATGGCTGCTTATTATCTCAATTTTTTCATCCGGTACTACTATGGAAGGTAGTTTGTTGACTGGTGCCACTGGTGTTATTATTAGAACGCCCAAACTTTCATGCAGAATTGGGCCTCCTAAAGAATATGAATGTCCAGTTGAACCGCTTGGAGTAGCAATTATCACACCATCCATTTTTTGTGTGACTGTATCGTTTTGGAATCTTATCTCAAAAAGTGAGGTCTTGGTTAGATTTTGTCTGTTAATGTATATCTCATTTAGTGCTGGAGGAAATTCCTGGCCCGCGCAAGAGGCAACTACCCGAATCCTTTTATCAAGAAGTATATTGCCCGATATTATCTGCTCTATCGCAGTATCAATTTCTGACATAGTTATTTCTGATAAAATTCCTCTATTACCTCCTACATTGATGGCCAAATTTGGAGTCTCATTTTCTAAGTATCTGAAGGTGCGCAAGGTGGTACCATCACCGCCAAGTGTAATTGTAAGATCAAGCTTTGCCGTTTTGAGGTCTTCCAATTGGTCTACTTTCTTAGCTCCTTCAACTTGAACTGGCGAAACGGTATGTACTCTAATTTTTCTTCCAAGTAATTTTTTAGCTACTTTCTTTGCCGCATCTTCTGCTTCTTTTGAACCGACCTTACTGACAACGGCTACATTATTGAGATCCAATCAAGAATACTATTCTAATTTTACTTAAAAAGCATATGATGAGTATAAAATATTAAGAACCATCTTCTGTAACTTAATTAGAAAGACGTTATGAATTACGCACATCCTGAGGTTTTGACAGATACTGAGACAGTGGCAAAAGACATAGGCAATAGCTCAATTAAGATTGTTGAAGTTGACTATGATCCAGAAAATGCCTACAGGCAGGGACACATTCAAAATGCCAGTTTAATTTGGTGGAAAAGAGACATCAACGATCCTGTGACGCGAGACATAGTTAACAAATCACAATTCGAAGAATTAATGTCAAGAAATGGAATAATATCTGATTCCGAAGTAATTCTTTATGGTGATTTCAATAACTGGTTTGCAGCTTTTGTTTTTTGGATATTCAAGTATTACGGGCATGAAAAAGTAAAGATCATGAACGGTGGTAGGAAAAAGTGGGAAATGGAGAAAAAATCATATACAAAAGAAGAGCCCCAGATTCAAAAAACAAAATATGTATCAAAACCACCTAACGAAGGAATGAGAGCTTATCTGTTTGATGTGAGACGCGCCCTTGACAAAACAGACTCAGTTCTAGTTGACGTACGCTCTCCAAAAGAATTCTCAGGAGAGATTACAGCTCCACCAGAATATCCGATGGAACATGCTCAGAGGGGAGGACACATTCCAAGCGCACACAATATTCCGTGGGCTACTGCAGTAAATGACACTGATGGCACTTTCAAAGCTGTTGATGAATTAAAGAAGAATTACGAACCCAAAGGAGTTACACCAGATAAAGATGTAATTTGCTACTGTAGGATAGGGGAGAGATCATCTCATTCATGGTTTGTTCTAAAGTATCTATTGGGATATCCACAAGTTAGGAACTATGATGGCTCTTGGACTGAATGGGGTAATATGATTGGAAACCCAATTGAAAAATAATGAGCCCGATCAGGAACCTCCTGTACTAAACAAAGGAATATTCTATGCCATAAGGGATGGTCCTACTGATCTCATCATGGAAGACAAAACCAAACGAGGTCTTACAATGCAAGAACAATCAATAGATGAAAAGTACAATGTAATTTCAGAAAAAGGGATGATCTATGATATGGATGGCATTGGTCACAAAGTGGGCATACGGTGGTTCTTTCCTAAGGACAAGTATACTTTTGAGAAGGTATTAGAGCATGCCAAAGAGATGGAAGAAAAATACCGAAAGATCCGTGAAGAGACTTGCCCAGACTATTGAGAAGAGTTTTTAAAGACTTTTTCTAATAATAGTATCATGTCTCTTCTTCTAAAAGATAAAGTATACTCGATTCAGTCTGCCACTACAAAGAGAGGGATTTATCCACTACACAGCTATAAACTAGGTCTTTATCGTCTACCCGTAAAATTAGAAGATACGTATGAAATAGATTCTATCGTTAGCGGTTTTAAGAAAATTTTTGCTATGGATCAGTTTGCTGACAGAATTTATGCGACATATCGCTGGAAAGAGGAGAACATGCCAGATCCAGATGAGCGAGGATACAAACAGATTGAGCTTGAAGTTCAAGTTGAAGTTATAACAGGAGAGGTAGTTGACATGATATACCAAATCTATCCAATTGAGAAATACGGTGACGGTCTATGGGTCAAAGATTATAGAAGAAAAGCAGACACTTATGCCAAGATGATAATTGATACTATATTGCGTAATAGCATTCTTGCCGACAAGATGATTGAACATATTGTGAAAACTAAACAAGTAGAACCAGAGATTGCTATAAAAGAGCTGGAAGAAATGACACCATTGGCACAGATAGTTCCAAATGCCAAACCTAAACCAAAGCCAGCTGCTCCTCCGCCTGGACAAGAGACTAAACAACAAGTGGAAATAGAAACTCCATCTGGAGCAAAGCAGGGTCCAATAGACGTTGAATTCAAGTCAAAGCTCAAAGTAACTGAAACGTTTACTGCTCCATCAAGTAGCAACAAGATCAAGATCTTCGGGCCACGAAAAGGAAACGAAGTGTTAGGTATATGGGGCGAGACAGTCTCAGTAGATTTTGATGTCTGTATAGGAGATGGTGCATGTATTGATGCTTGTCCTGTCAAGGTTTACGAGTGGGCCGAGTTCCAAGGAAATCCAGCTTCAGAAAAGAAACCGTTGATGGCAAGAGAGCCTGATTGCATATTCTGCTTGGCCTGTGAAAACGTTTGTCCGGTACAGGCAATTAAGATATTTAAGAAGGGCTAGTAAAACAACGGTAAGGCTATAAGGACTTGTGAGTTGAAAGACTCCAAATGCTGATGCATAGTCTGCCAACTCCTTTAACACAATTCCTATGGAACCTGTTCATCGGAATAGCTATTATAATAACTCTATACACCTGTAATTTCTATTACTTAGTTTTCTTGGCACGACAAAAAAAGAAGACAAAATCTATTGAGTTAAAAGAAACTCCATCAGTTACAATCCAACTTCCAATTTATAATGAAAAATACGTCGCGGCCAGACTAGTAAATGCTGTCTGTGCACAAGATTACCCAAAAGAGAACCTGTGTATCCAGGTGCTGGATGATTCTGATGATGATACATTCAATATTCTGGAAGATCTAGTGGATGATTACAAAAAGAAAGGATTCGATATAACTCATGTAAGACGAGGAAATCGAAAAGGGTACAAGGCAGGAGCACTCCGTCATGCAATGAGCTTTACAAAAGGAGACTTTGTTGCTATATTTGATGCGGACTTTATTCCGCCTCCATGGTTTCTAAAAAAAGCACTCTCGTATTTTTGCAAGCCAGAGATAGGTCTGGTGCAATGTAGGTGGGGCCATGTTAATGAAAACTATTCGGCTTTAACGATGGCTCAAGCACTAAGCTTGGACTTTCATTTTCTCATAGAACAAAAGGCAAAAAGCAACTCACATCTATTTATGAATTTCAATGGTACAGCTGGCGTATGGAGGAGAGAATGCATTGAAGATTCTGGGGGGTGGCATACTGCAACACTAGTAGAAGATCTAGATCTTAGTTATAGAGCTCAGATGAAAGGCTGGAAGTGTGTGTTCATACCTGACATTGTAGTCAATGCGGAGCTCCCCGTGCAGATGAATGCAGCAAAGAGACAACAGTTCAGGTGGGCAAAGGGGTCAATTCAATGTGCCATCAAATTGCTGGGCGACATTGCAATAAAGAGAATCCCAGTTGAGACAAAAATCCAAGCCTTTGTTCAACTTACAAGACACATATCGTTTCCATTAATGCTGATACAATTCTTAATTCTTCCAATATTGCTAGCTTCAAAAATCAATCTATACATAATCAGTGGCCTGCCGGCCATTACGATAATGGCATATCTTGCTATGGGACCTCTTGTGTATGTTATGATAATCCGTGACTTGTATCATGCAAGTTGGAAGTCTAAGGTCCTGTCATATTTTTACATGATATTTTATTCTGCAGGTATGTCAGTGAACAATACCATTGCTGTCTTTGACGCATTCTTTGGAAAGAAGAATGAATTTTTGCGTACTCCAAAGTTTGGAATAGTAAATAAGAATGATGATTGGAGGGACAAAGCCTATGCACTACCTTTTACAAAAACCACATTGCTTGAGATATTCTTTGGCGTATATGGAGTCATAGGAATATTTGTTGCGATCTTTTCAAACAATCCAATTTTTGCTCCAATAATAGGAATTCAAGTTGTAGGGTTTTTCTACATAGCATATCTGAGTATATCGCATTCAACATTTAAAAAAGGCAAATCAAGAAATATGCCTGTTACATCAGGTACTCAAAGGATGGCAAATACATACTACAAGCTTGCAATGGCAGGAATTATGGGACTCATAGTCTTAGGCGTAGTGATGGCTTTTGAGGAATATGGTACCACAATATACCCACTTGACCAATCTAGGGGACTTTTGTCAAGAATTCAGGCCACATCTGATCCACAAACAATTCACAATGATCTGAAAGATATAATGACACTTCTTCCAACGCATGGCAATCCTGTATGGATATTTCCTACCGAAGACACAGACTTTGGATTAATGCAAGGAGACCTACAGACTATGTTAGGAACCGTAGATAAGGTTGCAAGCACATCTCCTGACAGTGCCGCATTTCATGCCGGAATGCTAAATATTCATACGCAAGCTTCAGCGATTTCATTTAGTCTAATTGATGCTACGCCATACATGTATGTGAGCATATCAAACATTCTGTTTGGTTGCATATGGGTAGCTGTGATAATTGGAATATTTGCAATGTTGAAGAGAAAACGAGAACGTCTAAGAGCTTACGACTTGGAAGAGACCTAGGAAATATTTAGCTCGTGTCTTACTTCGTCCACAGCTCTAATTCCAAATAGATCGCGAATTTGTTCCATTCTAAGTGACTCCTTGACCAGATCAGCTCCTAGATCACTTATCAAAAGTCTAAAGACATCTGTGAATCTAATTTCCCATCTGTCAGAACAATCCATGATCTTTGATATGCTCCACTGTTTTACTTCAAGAGGAAGTGGCATCTTTGATTCCACTTCAATAGAGAGTCTGTCAAATAGATTTACCATATCTGCAGTTTGAGCCACCATTTTTTGTATGTCCTCTAACGTGCCGTATTTTGATTCTGATCTCATGCGTATATTTGACTGGAACTCAGAAAGGCGGAGCAATCCCATAACTTCCCTTGAGGTGCTCTGCGATGTCTTGTGGGTTACATCCCTAATCTCATTTAATTGCTGAGAAATCTCGTATGTCTTTTTATTAAATTCGGATATGGACGATGAGTTTCTATTGAGTAGTTCTGCAAAGTCTGACATCTTCTCTTCCAGATCCTTTGTCTTGCCTAGTGCATTGTCCTTGAAATTACTAAATTCGGCATTTACGTTTCTAATGTCATTACCTAACACATCAAGAGAATCTGTCTTCTTTATCAATGAGTTAATCTCTATACTGACGTTTCTAATCTGAGAATCAAGACCCAAGATTGGCTCTGTCTTTGTGACAATTCTTTCAATTTCAGTTTTGATGTTTGATATGCTTTCTTCAAGCTGTGCCATTTTTCCAGTTTTTTCGGAGATCTCCTTTGTGCTCTTCTTTACCTCCTCAATTTCAGAGCCAATGTTTGATAATGACTCTGCCCGGCTTGTCACACTCTTTATTTCTTCACGTATCTTCTCTGTCTTTTCTGATACATGCATTATCATCTTGGTATTATTTCTAATAGAATCTAGATTGTCCGCTAAGTTTTGCATGAGCTTGTTGGTATCAGGGATACTCTCTTGTTTTTGATGAACCTTGCCAACTTGATCCTGAAGGCGATTTATCTGATCATTGATCTTCTCTATAATGTTTGAATGCGCTTTTACCTGACTCATTCCATGGAAAAGTCTCTGTGTATCTTCTTCAATAATGGTTATCTGTCTTGAACTTTTTTGAATCTGATCTAGCGAAGAATTAACTCCGTCTATCATGCTTTTTAATGAAATTAGTATTTTCTGATTTTCAGCGAAAATTTTGGACATTGTCTTCACTTCTGACGCCAAAACCTTGGTTGCCTCAGAAATTGAACTCATCTTCTTGAGCACATCTGCAGTATGATCTTTGGCTGATCCCTTGTTGCTTTCAGTCCTTTTTGTCTGCTTCACTTTAAATTACAATAACCGTAGCCGATAAAAAAGTTCGGTTTTAATTTTCTTCAAAAAATAGCCAGAAATTAGTTGTTGACTAACTCTGGGTCATGTAGTACCTCATGCAAGGTCTTTTCTACTAAACCATTGGCATTCTCAAAGAACTGTCTTGGACAGAATTCACAATTTAACATATCTTACCGTACCATACGGTACTATTAACATAAAGGTAATTTTGGTATTACCAAAGACAGGTTTTACTTTTTTTGAAGTTTAAGTGATGCCGAATTTATGCAATATCGTAACCCCGTAGGCGCTGGCCCGTCATCGAAAATATGTCCTAGATGAGAACCGCATTTTTTGCACATGACCTCAGTTCTCATCATGCCATAACTGGTATCAGTCTCCACTCGTATGTTGTCTGATATTGTTTCCCAAAAGCTCGGCCATCCAGTACCGGAATCAAATTTTGTCTCAGAACTGAATAACTCTGTCTCACAACAAATACATCGGTAAACTCCATTGTCTTTGCAGTTATGGTATGGGCCAGAAAAGGGTGGCTCTGTACCTTTCATTCTACAAATAAAGTACTGATCTTGTGTAAGCTTCTTTTTCCATTCATCTTCTGACATTTCTGATAACAAATTATACATTTTTTTTTGAATATTAATCTTTAAAGTGATTTGTGTGCAGTTTATTAGGTTATAACTAATTGTCAAGTTTTAAATTATGATATAGGGCATATTTTCTCATTATGCAACGAGATTTACAATTAACAGTAAGAATGGTAATTAGTTTTCTTGCACTCACGCTAATCTACCTAGTATTTTTGAGCTTCATTGCCATGTACTTTGGATTGGGCATACTTCCAATTTCAATAATTGCTGGATTGATGATTGGGGCACAATGGTACTTTTCTGATAGGATAGTTCTCTGGAGTACGGGAACTAGACTTGTAACTAGGGAAGAATATCCAGTTTTACACGAAATAGTAGAAAGGTTAGTACAAAAGGCAAATCTTCCAAAGCCTAGGGTTGGTATTATGTCAAGCGACATCCCAAATGCATTTGCTACAGGTAAGGGTCCCAAGAGCTCTGTAGTAGTTGTAAGTTTGGGAATAATGCGAATTCTAGACAAGGAAGAACTTGAGGGTGTCTTATCGCATGAAATCACTCACATAAAACACAGAGATGTTACAATCATCACCCTTGCAAGTTTATTCTCTACTATTGCTTGGTATCTTATGCAATCTTCCATGTTCAGCTCAATGTGGGGTGGTTATGGTTCAGGATACGGGGGAAGACAGCAGCAAGGAGGAAATATCTTTTTGGTCATTATTGTAGCTGCAATAGTATGGTTCCTAAGTTTCCTAGTGATCAGAGCCATATCTAGATACAGGGAATTTGCTGCAGACCGAGGCGGGGCTCTACTTACGGGCCAACCAATGAATCTATCTCGTGCGCTAATGAAGATAGAAGGAAGAGTAAAGGTGGCACCAAAGCAAGGACTTCAAAAGATGGAGGGAATGAATGCATTTTTTATCGTACCTGCCATATCAGGTGGGACAATTGCAAGATTTTTTTCTACGCATCCTCCATTAGAGGAACGCATCAAGCGTTTAATGGAAATTGAACGACAACTTCGTGACTCTGACAGACTGGGCATCTAAGTCTGCAAACCAGTCTTCAAAAGTTCTACGCACAAATATCTTCAGAAAGCAGTCAGATACCCCAGGTA
>JBARDK010000171.1:0-3082 GCA_049795075.1 Nitrosotalea sp.
ATCCCCTCCCACATGTAATATTCATGTTCGCCAAATAGAAGCATTCCATCTTTGCCCCACTATTTTTAAGTAGGGCACACCAAGGATTAATTCCAATGGTTAGTGGTTTTCAGATTAGAATGAATCGCATACTACGAAACGGCAAGATGTTGTGTATCCCAATGGACCATGGAATATCCAATGGTCCCCTAAAGGGAATCGAGGATCCGTATCCCTTGATCTACTCATGTCAGAATTTTGGCCTTACCTCTGTTATAATCAACAAGGGAATTTTCAAGAATTTACCCAAGCCAACTAAAATTGGATTGATAGTTCATTATTCTGCAAGTACTTCTCTTTCCATGTCTCCAAACAGAAAGATGCTTACTGGTTCAGTTCAAGAGGCACTGCGTCTTGGAGCTGATGGCGTATCTTTACATATCAACATAGGAGGAAAGGAAGAGCCTGAAATGCTAGAACAGCTTGGCACAATCGCAGACGATTGTCACAAGTGGAGTATGCCATTACTTGCAATGATGTATCCAAGAGGAGAGAACGTAAAGAATCCACATGACCCGACCATAGTTGGACATGTGGCAAGAATTGGCGCAGAATGTGGTGCTGACATTGTCAAAACGTTGTATACTGGAGATGTAGATTCATTTTCTAAGATAGTAAAGAGCACCCCAGTTCCAGTGGTAATTGCTGGCGGTCCAAAAGCAAAAACCGACAAGGATATTTTGCAAATGACAGAAGAAGCAATGCAGGCCGGTGCCAAAGGAGTAACATATGGCAGAAACATATTCGAGCATGCCAATCCAGCCAAGATGACTCATGCTCTTGCTGCAATAATATTTAGAAAGGAATCGGCAAAGGAAGCTGCAAAGTACCTTGACAAAAAATAGAGAATTCATCATAGCCCCCAAGGTATCAAGGGGCCAGCTTGCCAAATTTTTAATCGAGATAGAAAAAGAAGGCATTAAGATTGTCAATGTAGACCCTTCGGCCCTCAAGGGATTGAAGACAAAGCTTGCAACGATTTACGCGTCACAGAATGCAGATTATGTCATAGTAGACAAGGTGACCAAAATCAGGGGAAGAAAAGTAGGAATGAAGTTCAAGGTGTTATCAAATGCAGATATTGAAAAAATATTACAGTTTGCAAAGGTAGGGCTTGACTTTGTGGTAGTAGAGGTAAAAGACTGGAAGATAATTCCTCTTGAGAACATTATCGCAAAACTTCACAAAATTCACACAAAGATATTTGCTATTGCCAATTCGCCTGAAGAGGTACGAAAGATGTTCTCCATACTGGAGATAGGTGTAGACGGGGTCATATTTTCCACAAGTTCTCTAAACGAGGTAAAGGAGTCACTAGTCTATCTAGGAACAAAAAACTTTGATCTCAGGCCAGCAAAGATTCTTGAAATAAAAGAGGTTGGAAATGGCGAACGTGTTTGTGTCGATACAGCTTCGATGCTTAATCGTGGAGAGGGAATGTTGATAGGAAGCAGGTCAAATTTTTTGTTTTTGGTTCATAACGAGTCAGTAGGTTCTTCTTTTACATCACCCAGGCCATTTAGGGTCAATGCAGGAGCTGTCCATTGTTATACATTATCACCAGATGGAACTACCAAGTATCTTTCAGAGCTTGAAACAGGATCTGAAGTACTAGTAACTGATTCACATGGTAGGGCTAGAAGAGCTACTGTTGGTCGCTCAAAAATAGAGAGCAGGCCCATGTTAATGATAAAAGCTCAGATTGATGACGAGGTAGGCGGCATAATTGCCCAGAATGCAGAGACGATTCGGTTTGTCCGCCCAAACGGTCATCTAGTATCCGTAACACATCTCAAAAGAGGAGATGTCGTACTTGCATATGCCAAGCCTGCCACTGGAAGACACTTTGGTATGGAAGTAGATGACGAATACATAATTGAGAAATAGCATATACCAGTCCTGAATATTTTATCATGGTATTTTTCATAAAAATCCCAAATGTTCATCACATTATTATAACGAATTTCCTTCCTAGTATACATTGAATCTTCGCTGTAACATATGTTCACAAGAAATAGATGAAAAGGAAATGGAGAGTCATGTGAGCACGCAACAGCACAAGGAGAACAAACTAAAAATTTCTAAACCAAATGAAAGTGGATCTGATACCAGTGTAGTAAAGATGTGGTATAATTCTTCCAGTAATAATTAAGAGAGTTTAACTGTTATTAAAGAAAAAGAAGAAGTTATTTGAATTTCTTTTTTATTTGAACTATTTCAGCCATCTCTTCTCTGAGATGTTTTTTCAGGAGGGCCTCATGCTGACGCTTGTGTCTCCAATAAAGATTCATTACGGATTGCCTTGATCCGGCCCTCTTTAGTGCAGAAGTGTAGTTTCTATGGCTTCGTTCTACCTCTTGAAAATACGACTTGCTGTTTGAAGTTACCATGGCATGATTGACGATCCTTGATAGATAACCTTTACGATCTAGGGTTAGAACTATCTAGAATCAAGCGGTTCTGGGAATTTCCAGTTAGGTACTAACTGCAATCCACGAAGCAGTGGTGGTTCCATGACTCTCTTTGTTGCAATCTTGACATATTTCTCTGACTTGTCAACTCCTAGGTATCTTCGCTTCAGAAACCTTGCCATCTTTGGGGTTTGACCACTCCCTGTAAATGGGTCCAAGACTAGATCACCCACATTACTGTAAAGTTGGATTAACCTATACGGAATCTCTTCTGGAAAAGCAGCTGGATGGAACTTTCGGTAGCTTGGTGGTACAGGAGCAATATGCCATACCGAGTTTGCCATCTCCTTTTTCATGATATTATCGATTTTAAGTCTACTTTTCTTGTCCTTGACGTTGTGGAATGGCTCCTTTCGTAGTATGATAATCTGTTCATGCATGATATTAGGATAATAATAGGTAGGATACGGATGCTGCACTGTTACACGGAATCGCTTTTTGCCGCCAGTTACCTTGTTCCAAATTATCTCTTCAAAGAACTTCCAACCATTATCATTTTTTGTCAGTTCAACTGACAACATGGCCGGTAAAGGTAGTTTGATTTTTCCTTCTATGATTTCATTTCCTATAAC
>JBARDK010000172.1:0-5146 GCA_049795075.1 Nitrosotalea sp.
GTTGACGCTACAAGCCAAGAGCCATGCAAGATAGTAGAATATGATACTAGCAAACCAGGAAAGCACGGAGCTGCAAAGGCAAGAATTGTAGCTGTTGGAATATTTGACAAGAAAAAGTATCCCCATGTATCACCTGTGAGTGCACAAGTACAGGTGCCACTAATTGACAAGAGGGTGGGCTCTGTTATATCAAAAACTGATGTAATTGTTCAGGTAATGGACTCGGAGAGCTTTGAGGTCTTCGATGTGTCCCAGATAGAAGATGAGGTGGTAGACAAGGTAGCCCAGGGACAAGATGTCGAATACTGGAAGGTAATGGATAGAACTATTATAGTCCGAATTAAGAACTAGGTTCGGATGCTGATGATGACGAGAAAAGCCAACTGATATCATTTGTGATGAAGATTATGAGTGTGAAGCATCCAAGGCTTTCTCTTTCTCGAATGAGTTATACGCAATGATATGCATACATGGCATATGAAAGGTCTATGCCACGTATGTCTTGCATCAAACGTCGAAGTTACGCTAAGGGGCCCCTTGGCCCTGTGTGACAACTGCCTCAAAAAAGTAGCCGAGCTGGAAAAAAATTAATTGAATGGACACACCAAGAGTGCAAATTGAAACTTGGATCACTTTTCTCAGGCGGAAAGGACAGTACCTTTGCTATTTACAGGGCAAAATCTGAAGGCCATGACATATCGTGTCTTGTTACCGTATTTCCAAAATCTGAAGAAAGTCATCTATTGCACCATCCAAACATTGGGTTGACTGTACTTCAGGCAAAAGCGATGAACATTCCGCAAATTACTGTAGGTCTTGACTCTGATGATACCAAAATAGAGGTTGATACTCTAAAAAAAGCACTAAAGACTGCAAAGGAGCAGTTTGGAATAGAGGGAGTGGTTCATGGGGGAATTCGTAGTGCATTTCAGAAAAACCACTTTGAAACAATTTGTCGCAGTATGGACCTTGGCGTGATTGCTCCGCTTTGGAATGTAAACGAGGCAAGCTATCTGCATGATCTAGTGCAATCTGGATTTGAGTTTATTGTCACAAGTGTCACTGCACAGGGACTTGATGATTCATGGCTTGGAAGAAAAATAACTGTACCAGATGTTGAACAATTAATTGTCATGTCATCCCAGTTTGGGTTCAACGCGTCATTTGAGGGAGGAGAGGCTGAGACGTTTGTGGTATCATGTCCCTTGTTTTCTGGACGCATCAAGATTATAAAATCAAACAAAATATGGGATGGGTACAGAGGAAGGTTTGAAATAACCGAAGCTGTTTTGGAAGAGCAATGCTAGACAGCCTCAAGACAGGCCTCCGGGCTGCATTAAAAAAAATAGTCAACTCGTCTGCCATAGATGAGGCACTAATCAAGGAATTATCTAAAGACATCCAGAGGGCACTACTCCAGTCTGATGTCAATGTAAAACTTGTCTTTCAAATTACAAAAAATCTAGAGGAGCGCTCACTTAACGAGACTCCGCCTCCGGGGTTATCAAGAAAGGATCACATTGTAAAGATCTTGTATGACGAACTCTCAAAATTGTTGGGAACAGAGAACGAGTACATTTTCCAGCCGGGTAAGATGAATCGAGTGCTAATGCTTGGAATTCAGGGTAGCGGCAAGACAACAATAACATCAAAACTTGCAAAATATCTGACAAAGCAGGGGTACAGGGTATGTGTAGTTGGCGCAGACACGTACAGGCCTGGGGCCTTGACTCAACTCAAGACAATGTGTGAAAAGGCAAATGTCGAAGTCTATGGCGAGGAAGGTAACAAGGACTCGCCTGATATTGTAAAAAACGGCCTGAAACATTTTGAGGGAAAAAACTTTGATATCGTACTAATAGATACTGCTGGACGACACAAGGAAGAAAAAGACCTACTCGACGAGATGACTCGAATAGGAAAGGTAGCAGATCCTGACTTGGCATTGCTTATCATTGATGGTACAATAGGCCAGCAGTGTTACAACCAGGCAGAAGCATTTCACAAGATAGTTCCAGTTGGCGGTATTATCATAACCAAATTAGATTCTAGTGCAAAGGGTGGTGGGGCTCTTGCTGCAGCAGCTGCTACCGGTGCTAAAATAATGTACATTGGAACAGGTGAGCGAATTGACGACTTGGAAAAGTTTTCGCCAACTAGATTTGTTGGAAGGATGCTTGGGATGGGAGACATTCAGGCCCTGCTTGACATGGCAGCAAGACTTGAGACTGAGGGAAACGAAGAGAGGCTAAAGCGCATATCCCATGGAAAGATGAACATGGAAGATTTCTATTTTCAGATCGAAGAAGCTACAAAGGCAGGCGGCCTGCGAAGCATAATGGAGAACATGCCTGGAATGTCTGGAATGGTAAAAGAAGACCAGCTAGATCAGCAAGAGGAGAGGATGGAAAAGTGGAGGTATGTAATACAGTCCATGACAAAAGAGGAAAAGGCTGACCCAGATCTTATCAACGCATCTCGCGTAAAGAGAATTGCGCGAGGTTCTGGCTGGCCTGAACATGAGGTAAAAGAGTTACTCAAGGCATACAAGAACTCTAAGACCATGATGAAGGCGTCAAAGGGCAGGCAACTGCAGGGAATGCTGCGCAAGATGGGCCTTGGATAAATTCTGGTATTGTTACATCTAGATTTCTGATGTTCGCAAATCAACCAGGCGTAGTTTTCTTCTTCTTACGTGAAAATCCTCTCTGCCTTAAAAAATGCAAAAGAGTTACATCGTCATGCTCTTTTATGTTCGAAGATATTATAGAGCTTGTAAGCTTTGAAGTGATTGGCTCAAAAGGCAAGAGGACATCCCTTAAGCTTTGCAGGTCTGTCTCCACTACTTTGAAGAAATATTCCTGACCGCCTATTGTGGAATAGGCCTCGGTAATGCGTGGCTCCTTTCTAATGTATTCCTGTAGTTTGGCAACATCTTTTTCTCCAAGGCCTGTCTCGGCTCCAACATAGGTGGCAATTCCAAGTCCCAGCCGAGGCCAGTCTATCTCAATCTTTGTCTTGAGAACTCCATTTTGTTTCATCTCGCTTATCCTTTTTGCTATTGTGCGCTGGTCGACTTTTAGCGACTGCGCCAACTGCTTAAATGATATATTTGCATCCTGTGCCATGTGTTCCAATATCAAAAGGTCTGTCTCGTCAAGGACAAACGATGGTTCCTTCATCGCTGTAATTATGTTATCTAGTAACATATTAACTATCTGAAAATGTTATCAAATAACAATAATCTCTATATTCATGTATCTTGGTGGCTCTGATGATAGTGATGAACACAAGTGTAGATTTGGGAGAAATAGCAGAAGCAATAGAGAACTGTTGCCTAGGCCCCTACACTAGAAAAATGACGTAGAAAGTGATCCATGTGGACATAATAATACTCCTAGTTGTACTAATTGGATCTCTTGGGCTTGCTGTAATTTTTGGGCGATATATGGCAAGGATGATAGTCTACGAGAAGAGACCCCTTGAAAAGACATTGGGTAGGATAGAGAATGGATTCTACCATCTGATTGGTGTTGACAAGTATGAGCAGATGACATGGAAGCAATATTTTCTAGCTCTTGTGGTAACCAATGTTATTGCAGCTGGATTTGTAATGGGTGTACTTCTCTATCAAAATAGTCTTCCACTCTCACCAAAGCCTGGCCTGTCATTTGATCTGGCATTCATGCAAGCTGCTGCATTTATCACAAATACCGATCTCCAGCATTACGCAGGAGACCAATCGCTATCCATTTTTTCACAGATGGTCTCACTAACCTTTGTGATGTTTGTTGCACCTGCATCCGGAATGGCTGCAGCATTTGCATTTATCAGAGGATTTATCAGAAAGGAGTTTGGTCTTGGAAACTTTTATGTTGATTTTACGCGAGTAATTGTAACGCTTTTACTGCCAATCTCATTTTTTTCTGCCTTGTTGTTGCTTCTCCTTGGTGTCCCACAAACACTTGACTCTACAATAACAGTTGGTACACTCCAGGGAGTCAATCAAACAATTGCAATAGGGCCTGTTGCCTCGCTAGAATCGATAAAGGATCTTGGAAGCAACGGCGGGGGATTCTTTGGCGCAAATTCCGCGCATCCATATGAGAATCCAAACGGGCTTTCAAATGTATTTGAGACCATCTTGATGCTTGTCATCCCACTTTCGTTTCCAATAGCATATGGTCACTTGTTGGGACGAGGAAGGGGAATATCGATACTAGCTGCCATGCTAATTGGCTTTGGAATAATGCTTGGCCTTGGTCTTACACAACACAGCGGTCCTACTGGCCTTGAGACAAGATTTGGAAGCTTTGGCAGTATTCTATTCAATGAAGCCTCGATAGCAACAAACACAGGTTCTGCAAACTCTGCTCTTTCAGGAATGTCTCCAAATGCAGTGATTGGACTTTACCTTGGAATGTTTGTGCAGGCAATACCGGGGGCAGACGGCACTGGCATGATGACAATGATAATCTTTGTCGTACTTACTCTTTTTATCGTGGGTCTAATGGTTGGAAAGACTCCGGAATTTATGAGCATGAAGATAAATCCAAGGGATGTCAAGCTTGCTGCATTTGTATTTTTGATCCATCCTGCACTCATACTGATTCCAAGTGTACTTGCATATACCACTGAAAACGCACAAAGTGTTCTTGGAACACCAACAACACCTGCAACATTTAACCAAGTCTTGTATGAATACACTTCTGCGTCTGCAAATAATGGCTCAGACTATCTTGGGACTTCGGCAAACACTCCATTTTGGAACTGGTCTACAGCATGGGTCATGATAATCGGCCGTTATGCTCCAATAGGATTGATGCTTGCAATTGCGGGCTCGTTTACAACAAGAGACAGAAAGGAGGTAGTAGAACCGATCAAGACCTCAGGTCCTCTCTTTGTTGGAGTCTTGTCAGTTATGATATTTATCTTGACAGCCCTGACATTCTTTCCGTTTTTGGTCATGGGACCATTTTCAATGTAGCTGATGAGATTATGGTAGAAACAACAAGCAGACAATCAATATTTAATGCAAGGATACTCAGGGATTCCGTAACAAAACTAAACCCGCTTTATCTTGCAAAAAGCAGCCCGGTGATGTTTACAGTCGAAGTGGGATTCTTCTTGTTGCTAGGAATTGGTT
>JBARDK010000173.1:0-7797 GCA_049795075.1 Nitrosotalea sp.
ATATTACTGTGCGTGATGACGGTGTTCCTGTTTTTGAATTAGGAAAAACACTGACTCTAAAGAACAAACTGTGCTATTTTCTCTCCTGTTGTACAGGAAAGACACTGGGCCCAAAAGCGATAAAAGATGGTGCAATTGCATTTATTGGATTTACCGAGGAGTTCAAGTTTCTTTTACCTTATCGCAATGATTTTCTTGAATGTGCCACAAGCGGGATCAGGGAATTCCTTTTAGGTAACTGTAAAATGAAGGAGGTCGAAACAATAACACGTAAGAAATTTGATGATAAAATCAAAGATCTTCATTCTAAAGGGGCGAATGTTGCAGCCGGGTGGTTTAATTACGATATAAGTGTCATGGTGTTTTTTTTCAAGTAATTTCAAAGACAACTTAATTTTTTTTTCAGTTTAGTCATTTTAATTAAGCCAGGGGTAGTCAAATAAAAAAATATCTTATTCATAACTGTGAGAGAAAATCTTTCTCTAGTTGATCTTTTTTGTGGTGCAGGCGGATTATCGGAGGGATTTAAACAGGTCGGCTTCGAGGCACTTCTAGGCGTGGACAGAGATCCTTGGGCACTAAGGACTTTTAGCAAATACCATGGAAAAGCATTGAACCACAATATTGAAGACCTTTCTGCAGACAGGATTTTCAAGGAAATAAATCACAGGGAAGTGTCAGTCCTTGCCGGAGGGCCTCCATGTCAGGCTTTCAGTACAATAGGTGTCCCAAAACTAAAATCAATGGGAAGATCAATCAATAGGAAACATCCACTTAACACGCTTTATAGAGAATTTCTAAGACTGGTAACAGAACTTCGACCAAAATTTTTCATCATGGAAAATGTTAGTAGGATGTTTTCCTTGGCTGATGGAGCAATTAAAACAGAGATTGAAAATGAGCTTAAGGGAAGATACAATGTAACCTTTTACCTTGAGGAAGTTGCAAACTTTGGTGTTCCGCAATTCAGGACAAGGGTGTTGGCAATAGGAAACAAGTTGGGGCTCCAAAATCCTGTGTTGAAGCATTCACACTATGATCCACTAAAGGAAAAAGATTCAAAAGGAAAAAAGCCATACGAGACTGTATGTTCGGCAATATCTGATCTTCCGAAGATGCATGCGGGGGAAGGAAGAGAATTTTCCGCTTATCCATACACTGAAAACCTAAGCCACTATCAAACAAAAATGAGACAAGGATCTGACGGTATCCACGGTCATGTGGCAAGGACACACAACGAGAGGGATCTTGAAATCTTTCATCTACTGAAACCTGGACAGTGGATAAAGGATCTGCCAAAAAGATACAACCCATACAGGAAAGACATCTTCCAGGACAGGTTCAAGAAGATGCCATGGGACAGGCCATCGTCCACAATAATCGCACACCTTTCAAAGGACGGACTGATGCACATTCATCCGGACACAAAACAAAACAGGAGCATCACACCCAGAGAAGCTGCCCGTCTGCAGTCATTTGGTGACAATTATGTTTTCGAGGGACCACGTACAAAACAATTCATACAGATAGGCAACGCCGTTCCACCACTGTTTGCAAAATCAATAGCAGAATCCATAAAAGAACTGTTGGAAATAAAACTGGAAGTTAGAGCCAGAAGAAAATTGACAAAGTAAAAATCTCAAAAACAACCTGTATGATGGAATCAAAACAGTTTTGAAATTCTGTTTGCTATCAATTCTGGATTTGTCATGACATCATGTTCCCAAAATGTCAGTGTCTTAAAGCCGTCCTGTTTGAGTCTGGTTGAGACAAGCTCCCTTCTCCTTTTGTTCTGCAGAATTTTGTTTCTCCAAAACTCAACATTGGTCTTGGGCTCTGTGTAACACCTTTTGCAGCCGTGCCAAAAGCATCCGTCTATGAACACTACAATTTTTTTGCTCTTGCTAGAGATATCAGGAGTTCCAAATATTGATCTGTCATGCACACGGTAACGCTTTCCCTTGGACCACAGAATCTTCCTTATTGTGATTTCCGGTTTTGTATTTTTACTTCTTATCTTTGACATTATCTCACTTCGAATCTTTCTTGAGAATTTGTCTGCCATCAGACTGTACTATTGTAGGGATGGTTTAGAAGTTTGTCTACATTTTTGTGTCTGAATCACTGACAGATATTTTATGATTAGAGGAACTTTCTTTTGGCGTATTTGTTGGTTCCACGTAAACATGAGATAACCTTGTTTGAGGTAAGTTTTGTACGTGTAAAAATAGGAATTTGGTGGTTGTATGTTGCTCTTAGTGTAGGTATTTCTTTAATGTAAAATCTTTTCTTACATGATTATATTCACTGACCCAATTCATCAATAATTTAGTTTTTAGACTTCTTCTTGTAATTCTCTAACAATTCCTTCATTTCATGTTTGGAAAACATCTTATCATTTGGTGATAAAGTATCAAAGCTAAATTACGTGTTGTGAAGCATAACGCCGTCATAAACCATATTAACAACTTGTTCATTATGAGCTTGCAGTGATGCTAATCTCAGTGACTCTGAGTACTGGCATACCTATTTATTGAAATTTTTTATCCAAAGGATATCTTGGGATTTGAAAAGCGTGAAATCTTGCTGATCCTAGGAGTTTTGTTTCTGATGATAGGATTAATACCATTCTTAGCTCCAGTATATGCAATAATAATTGCAATTGTAGCATACTTTGGGATTAGAGTATTTGTTGGAAGGCGAAAGAAACAGATTCAAAAAGCAATAGGGGAAGGAGTATGTGCAATCTGTGGCGCCAGAATAATCCAGAACAAGTGCCCAAACTGTGATGAACCAAAGACCGGTTAATATTCAGATTTTATATCCAGGTGACAAATTCTACGAACGACTTATAATGAATTCTAGGCTAAGTTTACCTAATGCGGTTAAAGACATATTGGGGATTAACAAGTAGCTCAACTTTTCCACAATTAACACCTAAAATTGTAATCTCTGTGATAAAATGGTAGCATAGATGAGATACTTGAGATCCTACACTATTGTCAGCTTTTTAATTCTAATTTTAATTGGACAAACTTATTCTGCTTTAGGTCAGGCAGCTCCTATAGCAAATCACGTGGTGATAAATGAAGCTGATATAAATCCAGTTGGGGATGACACCAAATATCCAATAGATTGGGTGGAACTCTACAATCCTACTACCAGTCCTGTAAATATTAGTGGGTGGACCATTGGCGCAACAACTGGACTACAGCAAATCTACACGATGCCAAGTAACACAATAATTCAGAGCAAACAATTCATGCTAGTCACATATGGCCCCATGTGGTTTCCGCATGCCGGTGCAGTTATCCAACTAAAAAGCGCCAGTAATACAATAATCGATCAAACTCCGCCGCTGTCTGATTTTCAAGGAGGAGGTGATTCATGGCAAAGGCTAGCCGATGGCTATGACACAGGTTCTTCAAGCGATTGGGTTTACAAAATGGCCACTCCAGGATCATCTAACGGTCAACTAGCTACAACAACCACTGCAACTCAAAATACCATGACCCTCACTACTGACAAAACCAGTTATATCTTTGGGGACACTGTAACAATGAGCGGAAAAGTTTCAGCGCTTCTAACTGATCCTGTTTTAGGGTATCCTCTGTCAGTTAACTTGGTAGTGTCTGGACCGTCTGGCTTTCAAAAAACGTTCACTCTGTATTCGAACACTAATCTGCAATTTAGCACATCGATGACAACTGGTCAGGTACTGGGATTTCCAGAAGGAAATTACACCATCTCAGCATCATATGGAACCATTACAGCATCATCTGCCTTCGCGCTTGGTTCTACACCATTCACTCCTCCACCCCAGGCCGCTTCAGTTATCATGTCCATGTCAACAGACCAGTCAAGTTATACCATATCGCAACCAATTACACTTAATGGGACTGTTTCTCAAGTTATTCCGCTAACCCCCGTGGTTTACAAAGTCTATGATCCAAACGGCACCATGATATATCAAGGAAATCTTTTTCCTGATTCCCAAGGTCATTTTACTACCTATAGTCAATACCAATCCCACTCGAGCGCATCTGGAATTGTGATAAACAATGTCACCCCAATTTATGGAAAATATACCGTTACTGCAAGCTATGGCACTGCAAAAACTACTACTTACTTTACATTAGTATCTCAACAAGCACAAACTGCGTCATTATTAATATCAACTGACAAACAAGTATATGGTCTTGGGAACACAGTAACGATAAGTGGACGCACTCAACTGGCAGGTCTGCAGAATTCTGGACTTTCTCCGTCTCTAGAAATAGTACAATCGTCTGCAGCATCTACAATTCAAGGAACAGTGCCACAAACTTTAGACATTAAAACATTTGTCAACATAACACCATCCAATACATTCACTTACAATTTTACTATCCCAAATGATCCGAGTAGACTTGGAGATTACAGAGCAATAATATCTATATCTTCTTCAACTGCAGAAGCTGATTTTGTTGTTGCAGCGAACCCAAGCACTTACCAATCTACAACACAAACAGGCCCACTCACTATGGCTACTGACAAGACACTATATGCATATGGAGATTCAATTGTTATCTCGGGCCGAGTACAACCAAACATGATAATTCAGGGATCTCAAATCCAGATCACAGTTTCCAATTCCACGGGGGGTCAATTATATTCTCAAACTTCAAATTTAGTCAGTGGTTTGGGTATTAGTCAATCAACACCGCTGGCTTTCTTTGCATATCCCGATAGCAGTGGAAACTTTGTTGTAACACAGTCTCTCACTCCTAGTATATTCACTGCTGGTACGTACACTCTAAAGGTTTCATATAGTAACCTTCAGGCGTCAACTACCTTTTCAGTGTATAACCCACTTGACACAGGCAGTCAAGGTCCTATTGTGGCTAATATTGATAAACAAGTGTATGGAGTAGGTGATACTGTTCATCTAACTGGAAAAATATCGAGTCTAACGGGAACTTCTGCATATACGCTGAACCTCTTACAACCTGATGGGAAAATAATTACCACTAATTTAGCGTTGAATAATGGACTTTTCTCATGGAATTATACAATACCAAGCCAAGCGACGTTTAATACTGCTTCTACCATCACCACTAATAGAGCAGCATCATCCAGCGCAAACTCGCAGACCAGCCTGTATGGAATCTATGGTATAACCATCAATTCTGCTAACGGGAATTCACAATTATTCTTCCAAGTATCACCAAATCCACAAAACCAAACTACTATCTCTCCATTTACTGTAGAGACAGACAAGACAGCATACATGAGCACTGACGTATTGGATATTTTAGGACAAGCATTACCGCAGACAAATCCGACATCTCAATCTATTAACAACCAAGTTCAAATATCAATTTATACTCAAACTGGAGAAGAAATTTACAGCGGTTTTGCCAATCTGAACCCGGGCGGCCAATTCAATGTAATAGTACCAATGCAGCCCGGGGTGTGGACAACAGGAACTTACAGAGTTTATGCACAATATCTTACTGACAATGCTCAGACAACATTCCAAGTAACAGATTCATTTACAATTAGCTCAGGAAAACCACAACTTTTCATGGCAACAGATCATGTCCAATATCTTCTTGGCCAGACAGCTTTGATCACGGGTAGAACCAGCTCTATCATATCAATTAACAACGCTTATCTTACATTTGGCTTGGAAAACGATACTATAATCAGTGAAGGGCAAGTTGCATCTCAAAAGGGTTACACATTACAACACGCCACAGTATCTTTTGATCAAAATGGTTACTTTAGCTATAATTATACAATTCCAAAATCTACGCCTCTTGGAAATTACACTGTAATAGCTCAGGCACCGTTTGGATTCTTTAATGCGACATATCAAGTAGTTAATCAATTACCTCAAGTAAACGTTACATCACAAACAAATGCCACACAAGTGACGCCTCCACTTGTAAACACTACTCAAGTAACACACACATCTACAAATTCCACTATGATTCCAACAAGTGTAGGACCGACACAAAAGAGAACCACCCAATCTATGATTGTAGACAAGGAGAATATGATATCAAGTTCACTCATCCCAATAAATCTAAATGAAAAGGTCAACGGTAGTCAAACTTATTATCCCAGTGAGATAGATGGACTGCTTCGTGTAAATCCAGGTGACGAAAATGCAGTTAGCTTTAAGGTGATCTCGCCTAATGGTACCTGTGTAATTGGCTCAAGTACAGGCTGTGAGGTATCGCAATCAACATTTCAAGGAAGTTCGCTTTACCAGACTGTAAAAATTGGAAATGAAAGTCTTTTGGTGGGATTTTCTGGCTCGGGCCAGAGAATACAGCAATTCAGTCTTCTCACATCTAACACAAATGATAACTTGCAAGTTGGTCAGTGGAACATACAGATAATAAAAAATGATCAAGTTTCTAGATTCTATTACCAAGTAACTTATCTAACAAAATAATTACTTGATGAAAACCATATCTAAAATACCACATAATTTATTTTTCAATGGATTGTAGTGATAAAATGGAAGTTCAAGTTTTTATGTTGAAACAAGACGATCCGACAAAATGTACTGCTGCAAAATTGGTAAAGTTTGGATTGGCAAAACAAATAAGAAGAACAATACGAGCTACTATGGTTTTAGATCCTTTTGCACCAAAAGTAGTTTTAAAGACTGATGTGCATGCTGTCGATTCTATTACAGCTATTGACTGTTCTTGGGAGTTGGTAAAAAAAACATTTTTCATGAATTTCCCAGGATTTTCTCGCAGACTACCGCCATTACTTGCTGGAAATCCTGTAAACTATGCTAAAATAGGAAAGCTGACCACTGCAGAAGCCATTGCGGCGACTCTTTTCATTATGGGATTTGACGATCAGGCTCATGCAATATTGAACAAATTCAAATGGGGACATACGTTTTTTGATCTCAATCAAGATCTCTTAAAAGATTATTCAAACGCAGATACGCAAGAAAAAACTGTTGAGATATCAAATGATTATGGCGTGGCACCTAAAACGTCTCTGGAATAAATATGACTTAACTCATGTTTAATTTGAGCGGGAAAGAAGCCCATGTTATACGTCTTTCCAAGGCATTATACTTTATTCGTGATGACTTTTCCATGTGGGTAAAGATTTATGCGAGCGTTTTTTCCACACGGGTAGGTTTGCATGACATCTGAACATACAGGGCTTGTTCGTAGTCTGTCTCTGCTAGACATAACCATGATAGGAATTGCTGCCATGATAGGCGGTGCCATCTTTAATCTAGTAGGTCCTGCAATGCATGAAACAGGATCGTCTCTCATCATAGTCTTTCTTATCAGCGGAATAATCAGCTTTTTTACCGCTTTGACTTATGCTGAACTGGGCTCTGCATTTCCAGAAGCCGGTGGTGGTTACAGATGGGTAAGAGAAGGGCTCCCACGACCAAATGCCTTCATCAGTGGATGGATAGCTTGGTTTGCACACATGATAGCAGGCAGTCTCTACGCTGTTTCAATCGGAGATTTTTTTGGCGGCTTTCTTACAAGCGTTGGTGTTGCATCTGAATATGGAGGAATCCCCCTAGGAAAAATTATAGCAATAATTTCGATAATAATATTTACATACATAAATTACAGGGGCGTTTCACTCACCGGTAAAGTAGGAAACGCACTTACAATTACACAGCTTGGAATAATCGTAATTCTAATAGTTGCTGGCTTGTTTGCAATGGCTTTTGTCAACCCTCACTGGGCAGTAAACTTTCAACATCTTGCTCCAAATGGAATAACTGGTTTTATTTTGGCAATGGGAATTACATAC
>JBARDK010000174.1:0-4476 GCA_049795075.1 Nitrosotalea sp.
CCTATCATGAAGGACTGTTCTAGTATGGCTTTTATAACCTTTTTTAAACTTGCAATTTTGAAATTTTTCAACTTTTGTTCGAAACGTTACCCTATCACTTGCAAAAGTACATAACATCAAATAAATCTGAAATGAATTTGCTTGTTAATTATCTAGATTTATGTATAGATGCAATCAAGTTATGGCGATTGAAAAAAGTTGTCAGGTAATTTATCATCTGTTATTCTTGTAACCTTGATTGTGATTTTTCTTGTCATTGTAGAAACGACAGGACAGTTTGCATCTGCAACCCAGTATTCTTTCCAGCATGCCGAGGAACTAAAGCACTTGATCAATTGGCAGGATTACAGCCCACAAGCTTTCAGGCAAGCACAGGAAGAAAACAAGCCGATCATGTTGTTATTGACTGTGCCTTCCTGGTGCTATTACTGTCAAGTGTATGAAAGCGAGGATTACCTATACAATCAGGATGTAGTCAGGATGGTAAATCAAGATTTTATTCCAGTATACATCGACTCTGACAAGCGAGAAGACTTGACAAGGCAATACTTGGAAGGCGGGTGGCCATCCACTACAATACTGACACCGGATGGGCAGATACTCTTTGGATATTCTGGGCCAAGACCTGTACAAAACATGTTGGCAAACTTCCAGCAGGCAGTAGACTATGTCAACTCGCATAAATTTTCATCTGAAATCTCGTACAGTTACCAAAAGCAACCTCAAGTAGTTATAACAGAAAAACAACTTGTCGCTCTCCCAGACGCATATGCAAATTACAACCTAAAGTTATACGATACAACCTATGGTGGTTTTGGAACTAGACAAAAGTTTCCAGAGGCTAGAACACTTGACTTCTTTCTTGACATGTACCAAGAAACAGGAAACACGACATATCTTGGTCTAGTCCAGAATACACTGAAAAACCAATACACTGACATCCAAAACCTCACAGATTACAAGTTGTTTGATCCAATAGACGGTGGATTTCACAGATATGGTACAACCAGAACATGGAGTCCTCCACACTATGAGAAGATGCTATACGATAATGCAAAGCTTCTCAAGACATACGAGCATCTTCTATTGATAACCCCAGACGATACCATGGTAAAAGATGTTGCAAACAAGACTCAAAACTATATTGAGAATAACTGGTATGACAAGCAAAATGGTGGTTTTTACGGAGACACCGACTCTAGTCCTGAAGAGGCATACTATTGGAAAAACCCAAGACCTGATGAAAAGCCGATGATAGACAAGACCAAGTTTTCCGACTGGAATTCAGAGGCTATCATTACCTATCTCTACCTGTACAATGTCACAAAAGATACAAAGTATGACAACATGGCAGCACACTCTCTTGACTTTTTTGAGAATAATCTAGTATCCGACAATGGTGCATACCACTACCAAGATGCAAACGGTACTAGAGGAGTCAGCGGGAATCTTTTGGACAATGCATACTTGCTTCTTGCTTTTGTTGACGGATATGATACACTTGGAAATCAG
Organism: Nitrosotalea sp.; assembly: GCA_049795075.1. Lineage (GTDB taxonomy): Archaea > Thermoproteota > Nitrososphaeria > Nitrososphaerales > Nitrosopumilaceae > Nitrosotalea. The sequence goes on from JBARDK010000174.1 coordinate 1,513, forward strand.
AGCTATTTGAAGACGGCACAAGGGCTTGCCAATTATTCTCTTGACAACCTCTATGACTGGTACAGTGGAGGATTCTTTGAACGAAACAGTCCTGATACCAACATCTACAAGCCAGGAGAGCAATTCAGCCTAGTAAAGCCCTCTGAAGAAAATGGAATAATCTCGTATGCTTTATTGAGACTATACATGGACACAAATAATATCGAGTACCTTGATGCTGCGATAAAGACGATGGGCAATCAGGCAGACAATATCGGTCCTGTTGATGAAGGCTACTATTACGTCAAGGCATCACAGTTCATAGTTAACAACAACCTAATGTCAGATTTTACAAATGCCAAGACCAGAATCGATGACATTGAGAAACAAAAACAAGAAGACTTTTGGTTAAATAATTTGATAAATGGTACTGGTAAGGCAGACCAGAGATTTATCTCATCAGATGTAGGGCTAACAAAGCTTCAAGGTCCCATATTTCTGCTTGTGCCAATAGCTGTTCTTTCAGGATTCATATCATTTGCATCTCCATGCACTCTTCCAATCTTGCCTGCATACATGGCATACACATTTCGAGCATCAAAAATGAATGTGTTTGGCATGTCAGTTTCATTCTTTCTTGGGCTTGTCATCGTCTTTGTGTTCTTGGGCATGTCTGCAGCTTTTGTAGGTACATACCTCAAATCAAACATTGGAGTATTTTCAGAGATTGCAGGTATTGCAATGATCCTCTTTGGACTATACACTTTGTCTGGCAGGGGAATACCCGGTCTCAAGATTACACCCAAGAGTCCTGTCACTTACTTTGGCTCATTCACATTTGGCTGCATCCTTGGAATGTCTTGGACTCCATGTGTTGGACCAATACTGGTTGGAATCTTGCTTCTTGCAGCAACTACAGTCTCGCTTCCAACTGGAAGTCTGCTCTTATTCTCCTATGCGACAGGTCTTGCAATCCCATTGATTCTAGTCTCGGCATATCTTGGCAAGGTTGACAGGGATTCCATGGCGTGGAGAATAATTCGTGGAAAAGAGATCAAGTTGGTTTTAGGCAACAAGCAATTTGCCATGCATACAAACACGTTGTTTTCAGGAATCTTGTTTATTGTCTTGGGGTGTCTTGTATTTGCAGGTATTCTTTATTCATTGAACCAGATTGTTGCAAACACATCTATCCAGCAGTGGTTCTTTGAAATTGAGAACAATCTATTGCAAGTATTGCATAATTGAAAAACTGTCAGACTGGAAAAATTCTGCTAGTTTTAACAATCGGTTAAATGTTTTTTACTTGTCAGATCGTAACAATGACCAAGTCAACACAGCGGCAGAGATTACAAGTGCAGACACAAATGTTACAAGTATTCCGTCCATGTCAGTGACCTCCCGTTGGAAAAACGTCTTGGTATACATTTGGATACTGATTTACCAATTCCACATTAAGATTTAACACCCTAACATAGTCAGGTGCAAAAAACAGGCCATTTGCATCCTTGTTTTTCTCAATGTCAAGCTCAACTAGTGTTTTCAAAGCATTGGCTGGTATTCCTGTGGCATTACTTATTGCAGGTATCTGCAAATAGGCCTCATTTGGCGTGATGTCCGGATCCACACCTGAGCCCGAGTCAGTCGAATTTCTTGGCTGGAAAAATTTAGTCGAGTTAAAGTTTTGAGATATTAGCTCAGAACCAACTGTCTTTCCGTCAAGTGTGACCTGACTGCCATTTGATTGGTATGGAAGCGTAGTTTGCCCTATTGCCATTACAAGAAGCGGATATGCAACACCTGTTGTAACAATTATCAGTACGACGATCCTAATCGAGGGCGAAAATACTTTGCTCTTTAGTGTACGCATATACTATATCATCTCCAAAATAATGCCACCAGCAGATCGATTGCCTTGATTCCAGCAAATGGCAGGACAACTCCTCCTGCTCCATATATGAACATGTTTTTGAGAAATGTTATCTGAGGGGATTCTGGTTTGTACTTGACGCCTCTGAGCGATATCGGTATCAGAAATGGAATTACGATTGCATTGAATATCAATGTGGATATTACTGCACTTTCCGGACTGTGTAGCTGCATTATATTGAGCATGTCAACTTTTGAATTTACTTTTGAGAACATTGCAGGAAGAATTGCAAAATATTTTGCAATATCATTTGCTATGGAAAATGTTGTGATTGCACCACGTGTCATAAGCAATTGTTTTCCAAGTTTTACTACATTGAGTATCTTTGAAGGATCAGAGTCTAGGTCTACCATGTTAGCTGCTTCCCTTGCAGCAGCAGTACCACGATTCATTGCAAGTCCCACATCTGCCTTGGCAAGTGCAGGCGCATCATTGGTGCCATCGCCAATCATTCCTACAACATGACCCTTTACCTGCTCCTCCACAACCCTGTTTAGCTTATCAGTTGGCTTGGCCTCAGCTATGACTTGGTCAATATTTGCCTCCTTTGCTATGACCTGAGCTGTTAGCAAGTTATCGCCTGTGATCATCACAGTAGTAATACCAGCTACGTGAACTTCCTCAAGCTTTTCTCGAATGCCTTTTTTGAGAGTATCCTTCAGTGAGACAAGTCCTACGATTTCATCATTTATTGCAACTGCAAGTGGAGTCCCACCAGTACTTGATATCTCTTGTGCCTTCCATCGTAGCTCTGCCTCATTTACCTTTGGTGCAATTTTCAACACAGCGTCTACAGCCCCTTTGAGAATCCTTACTTGTATGTTGGATTCTTCCAGTTCTTCCACTCTAGAAGAGACCCTAGTTTTTGCCTGGCCTGCAGATGTTTTTGAAACTGATTCTTGTTGTGTAAAGAATTTTTTTTTTGGAGATAGTTCAATGCCACTGTAACGAGTCTCCGAGCTAAAGTCAATTGGCCTTGATGCCAAAACTTCCATCATAAATGAAGGTTCGATTTTTTTCTCATTTGCAAGCTCGATTATGGACCTGCCTTCATG
>JBARDK010000175.1:0-6086 GCA_049795075.1 Nitrosotalea sp.
ATACAGAAGGGCAAACGAATTAGTCAGATTCCATATCATCAATCATTTGTCCACCATCTAGAAATCTGCCAATGTAGGGCAAATTTAGACTAAATGAATAGAAATCAATATCTATTCCTAAAATGGAATTGAAACTTTAATTAGAATTTTTTAGAATTACATGTGATGAGTACATCCAAGCCTCCTCTTTCGCTAAAATTCTATGGCGTATCCCCTTGGGAATTGGAAGTGTTATACAGTCTTCTTCACAGTTTGTTTCAAGTAGAGGAAGATTCACAAGAACAGCCAGACGAAGATTTTACCACAATGATTGACATCATTTTTCCTCTTGCATTCAATGATGCCTTCTTCAAGTGGTTTGGAAATGCAAGATGGGACAAGTTCAAGGCAATTCTAAAGGAGTTCAAAAGACGTCGCGGAGGAGGAAAAGCGCTGCGAGTTTACATAAAATTCATTGGCAAGCCAAGCATAAAGTTCATGCTAGATCTAGATGATAAAAATTTGTTTAATTCCGCCATAGAGAAGACAGATTTTGTTTTAGAACTTCTTCCTTATCATCTTGATCCACATAAGATACCTGCTAGTATCACAGAAGTTGTGTATTATTTTGATGATAGAACCGGGAGATGGAACATTAATTCAGCTACATCAGAAAATGAAACTTATATGTTTTCACAGAACGAATGGAAAATTACTTGATTTCTTTTTCTAAAGGCTCTAATAGAGAATTCAATTCACGATATTTTTTTTCTATAAAATCCAAAGACTCTTCAAGCTTCTTTGATTTGCCATATTTGTATCTAATAAGTTCCCTGTGTCTCCAGAAATTCTTTCCTTCACCAACTGATATGGTACTAAAATAATCTGGACTTTTCAGGTTATCAGGAAGTTTGATATTGTAAGGAAAAAGAAATTCTGCCATAAACCACTCATCACCATCAGGATAATCAGAACCTGTTTCAATATCAAAGAAGAGATGAAGAAAATTGGTTTGCATGAGGCCATCATCCCTCATGGTTGGGTGTTTTATGCTTGACTTTTTAAAATCCAGGTTCAGAAGGCTAGGCTCGAAGTATCCCTTGATAATTGATTTGCGGAATATCTTGTTAACTTCCTCTAAATTCAATGTAGAACTACTCTTCTGTTCATCATGCTAATAACTTATATCATTGTCGTTAATGGGATTTAACAAATTAGGTCATTAGTATCAAGAATGTATAGATTATTATTTACAGGAAAAAACTCGGCTTAGATTTGAAGTGAATCGAGAATTTTTGAAATGTCTGTTATGGATTTGCCATTTGACGAAATCTCTTGATATGCAGGAGGATTTTCAAGATAGTTTGGAATTCTGTCCGCTATTCTTTCATCATATGGGGCAATCATCTCATTTTTGTAAAATATTCCAGTTGGAATTTTTGAATCCCATTCATTTGACTTTATGAGAGCTTGCGTTAACTTTTCATTTTCTTCGTCTGGTGAATCTATGTGCACAACTGGATCATACCCAGTATCCTCCAACTTGTAAATTCGTGGACGTGGTTTCTTTGTTATTTCGTCAACGTTATCCATTCCTGCAAACCAATCTCTTGTGTTAATGTCATTATACGTAGGACATGGTTGTAGGACATCAAGGAAAGAAAGTCCCCTGTGCTTTACTGCTGCAACAATTAGATCTTTTAGTTGCCTGACATCGTACGCATATCCTCGTGCAACAAATGTAAAACCGCTGGCTATTGCCAATGCAATTGGATTCACAGATTGATTTACGTTGGGTTCTGGAAGTGATTTTGTTTTCAAGCCAAGCTTAAGAGTTGGAGAAGCTTGCCCTTTTGTCAAGCCATAGACCCCATTATTGAATATGATATAGGTCATATCCACATTTCTTCTTCCTGCCGCCACAAAGTGCCCAGCACCAATACCCAATCCATCGCCATCACCACCTGCTGCAACTATTGTCATTTCTGGATTTGCAAGCTTGGCACCCTGTGCAAAAGTCATTACTCTTCCGTGCAACGTGTGTACGCCATAGACATTCACGAAATGAGACGTCTTGCCAGAACATCCGACTCCCGAAAAGATCGCAGCCTTGTGACGCGGTACCGCCATCTCTGCAAGCGCCATCTGAATAGCGCTTACAATTCCAAAATCACCACAGCCTGGGCACCAGTCATTGTGCACCTCTGTTTTGTAATCTGATAAATTAGACGCCATATGATAACACCTGTCTTTTCTCAGCCTTTCCGTCTATTATTTTTTTAATTGACTCATACAATTCCGTACATGTCATTGCTCTTCCAGTATACTTGAGAATATAATAATCAACTTTACGGTCCAAGTTTTCATTTAGTAGTGTTCCTAGTTGAGCAGAATAATTTGCTTCTACATCTATTATAGTTTTGACACCTTTTAGCAAAGATTTGACATAATCTTGTGGGAACGGATGCAATAGCTTTACTTGCACAAACCCAACGCTATAGTTATCTTTTTTCAGCATTTCAATTGCATCAAGAATTGGCCCTTTGGTAGATCCCCAGCTTACAAGGCAAAAGTCAGAGATTCCATGATTTACCACTTGATTTTCTTTTGGAATTGTTTCCAAAGCCACCTCAATCTTCTTTGCTCGCTTGTCCATCATATGCACCCTATTCACCGGATCTTCTGAGATGTGACCTTGTTCATCACTTTCATCACCTGTATTCCAAAATATACCATTTTCAAGTCCTAGTTTAGATCTTGGAGATATCCCATCTTCAGATGGGGCAAAACGCATGTAATTATCATCGCTAATTTTTTCCAAGAGCTTGCCTCGTTCAATCGTGATCTTTGTTGGATCAAATCTTTTTACAGTCGCTACAGTACTTGCAATGAATTTATCCATCATGTGAATTACAGGCATTTGGAATTTTTCTGCAAAATTGAAACATTCTGCGGCATCATAAAATCCCTCTTCAATGTCACCTGATGCATAAACAATCCTAGGAAAATCACCATGGCCGGCATATATTGCAAAGAGCAAATCATCTTGTCCATGTCTAGTAGGAAGTCCTGTTGAGGGGCCGCTTCTTTGGTATAGTGTAACTACAATTGGCACTTCGTTTATTCCAGCCCAACCAAGCGCTTCTGCCATGAGAGAAAATCCAGGACCTGATGTGCTAGTTGCAGCCCTTGCACCTGTCAGTGCAGCTCCAATTAGCATACCTATTGCTGAAATCTCATCTTCTGTCTGTACTATTATGGTAGAACCAGGTCTATTATTTTCAACATCAAATGTTTCATTTGATTCCAAAAATACACTCTCATCTGATGCCGGTGTAATTGGATAGTATGATTGAAACCTGCATCCTGCTGCTAACTTTCCAAGACCTGTAGATTGAAAACCTTGTACTAGAATAACATCTGAGTTGCTTTGAATTGGAGATAGTTGATATCTGAATTTCTGATATTTGGCTGTTGCATAATTATATGCATAGTTTGCGGCATGTTTATTCATCTCTGCAATCTTGGGCTTAGTTGAAAAGATCTTTTCCACAGATCGTAACAGAGTGTCAGGCGGTAAACCCAACAAGCCAATTGATACAGATACTGATAGAACGTTTAGCATTCGAAACATTCCTCGAATAGTAGGATTATTCATCTCTTCTGCCAGAGTAGAAAGTATTGTCTTAAAGGATACAGGATACAAAATGACGCCCCTTTCTTTTGCGGCTTCTAGCACTCCCTGTACAGTAAATGGTTTATTCTTGGATGAAAGATATTTCTCTAATCTTTCTTTGAATGGTTTGTCAAGGGTTGGTATTTCATCAGTCTTAACCTGCTCAAGATCAGACTCGTATACAATTGCACCGTCGTCATGTACATCATCTGCGTGTCTAAACAGAGTTTCCGCGTCAAATGCAGCAAGCATTGTAATTCCAGTTATATTAGAACGGACTTCTTTGTCAGAAACTCTAACCCCAAAATAGCTGTGCTCCCCCTTGATGTTAGAATAATATTCTCTTTTTCCAAAAATTTTCAGACCGCATCCAGCACAGGCTCCGGCAAAGATATTAGCTGCAGATTCAACACCGCCTCCCTGGGGGCCGCCTATAACCCACGTTAAATCTATTGAAGTCATATCGGATCTAGATGGTCATCAAATATTAATAATGCTATAATTCCTATTTTGTGACCTAACCGCCAGTAGCAGCATCAAACAAGGCACATTCACATTTATCACGCTCACCACAAAATGGACAAACACAAACACATTTTTCAATTGGATTACTACATTGAACACAAACTGCAAACTCTTCTTTGTGTTTCAATTCAATATTATTATACAGACTTGTTATAAATGAGTTTTTATAATTACTTTTTGAGTGCTTTTTTCAATGAAAGTTTTGCTTACTCGACGTCTACATGATTTTGCAGTAAAAGAGCTGAAGAAGAGATACCAAGTTGAGATCTACACTGGCAAGGTTCCAATATCGAAGGATTTACTCGTCTCTAAAATAAAGGACAAAGACGGTTTAATTTGTTATCCATATGACAAAATCGATTCAGATGTAATAAATGCAGGAACCAAACTCAAGGCAATCTCTACTTTTAGTGTAGGTTACAATCACATTGATGTTAACACCGCGTTAAAAAGAGGAATTATTGTAAGTTATACCCCAGAGGTCCTTACAAGGGCCACAGCCGATCTTGCCATGGCATTCATGCTATCCCTATTTAGAAGAGTCTGCGAGGGGGACAGACTAATTCGTAAAAATGAATGGAGAACGATATTTGGACCATATGAATTCCTCGGTACAGATCTCTACGGAAAAACTTTAGGGATATTCGGGATGGGAAGAATAGGCAAGGCAGTTGCAAAAAGAGCACTTGGCTTTGAGATGAAATTGTTATACCACAACAGAAAACGACTTTCTTCTCAAGAAGAAAAGAGTTTGAATGCAAGATATGTTTCACTTGATGAATTGTTCAGAAGAAGCGATGTGGTAAGCATCCATGCTCCATATACACCAAAGACACATGAGATAGTGAATCTAAAATTGCTCAAAAGCATGAAGAAAACTTCTTTTCTAATAAACGCTGCACGAGGCAAGATAATAAATGAAAAGGATCTTGTTGTAGCATTAAAGAAAAAGATTATCTCAGGTGCTGCCTTGGATGTATTTCAAAATGAACCCATAGGCATTTCAAATCCTTTAACAGGATTAAGAAATGTGTTGATGACTCCGCATATTGGAAGTGCAACCGTAGAAACTAGAAGAGAGATGGCAGAAATAACAGTAAAAAACCTGATTCTCTCACTTGCTAGGAAAAAACCAATCTACCAAGTTAAAGTTGAATCAGGTCGTTTGGGTCGATTTTAATACAACTGGTTCCCACTGGCTTGAGATCTGTAAAGTGAATCGACCCTTGTGGGACTTTACCTTCTTTCTGTAAAGAACCCAGTTTATCAACAAACATTTTCTTGTGGTTGTCACATGCGACCCCAACCATGTATTCGTCATCCTTAGATTTTACTGAGATGACAAACTCTGGTGGCATTGGGCAATCTTGTCCATTTTCCCTAATAGAGCAACGTTCTGGAAACACAATTTTGTTGTGTTATTTAACAATATTAAGTTTGGTTGAATATGTACCTGATGTTTCTAAAATCATCAAATCTTCAAAACAGCGGTTCTTCTATTATTGTTGCTTCATTTTTTTAATTACAATAATTCACTAATTTGATCATTTTAATAGGATTGAAAAGACAACTATCCAGTTGTGAACATTATGGGAATGATGAAATGCCTACATGATTATATAATATCGTGTTTTGAATCAACCGCATTCTCTTTATCCTACCAAAACTACACTAAAGTGTGAGTCTTTATGAAATATGCAACAAGATAGATTGTAGTCATCCCAGGCATGATCATTTTCCTCATGGGTATTGCATACATGTAAATTCTGATGGAAAAAAATGTGATTGCAAAGAGTTTAACATTATAGTTTAGATTTTTTCAGATTGAACACTTTGGGCGTCATCATTTTGAGCACTGAATTTATGGAAAATCTTGTCAATAAAGCAAATAACAAAGGTATAATGC
>JBARDK010000176.1:0-6828 GCA_049795075.1 Nitrosotalea sp.
GACACGATCAGTACGCCTCAAAATCACCAAAAGGATGAGACAATTCCAGAACATCTATTGAAGATACTTTCAGATGAAAGTGTAAAGCACATTCTACGATCGGCCACTTCGCCTAAAAGCGCCTATCAACTAAGTAAGGACTGTGATGTTTCCTTGACAACAATATATAGACAGGTTAAGAGACTAAATGACAAAAAACTACTGTTAGTATCTGGCTCGATAGATAAGAGTGGCAAAAAACACTTTACCTTCAAAAGTAAGAATAATGTGTATTGCAAGTGTGCTTGCTCTAACATAGACATATCATCTTTTATTGAACCTGAAGAATGAAGCAAATTTTTCATATCTTGCTAAATTTAACAGACATATTTCTCAAAATGACAGGGTAGTTTCTTATTAGGCAGATCTGTTTTGTAACTGCAATTTGGCAAAATTATGCATTCTACGTGGTTTGATAATTGTATCAATTGGAGCAGTCTTGCTCGTTGTGGGATCTAACATCTTTGATAATTCCTACGATCTAGTTGAATCAATGATGAAGATAAAACACGACATAATTGAAGATAAGGAAATATTGCAGGGCCAATCGATAAATTCAACAATTACTTGGGATGAATTGACTGAACACACTGTACTAGTAGTTCATGTTATGCCTGCCTTAGGCTCAATAAAATTACAAGTAATCGAGCCTGATGGAGAAATATTTGAAAAGGAAAGCAAGAATGGGTTTGTGTACCACATCATGGAGAAAAGACCGCAGGAACAAGGAAATTATTATTTTAGCATACTAAATCTAGGCAGCGAGTCAGTAAATGTCACCGTGGTACTGGGAGAAGATCCTTATCTTAGTGGAACATGTGATCCTGTTAATGGAATAAACTGTTATGTCATCCCTGTGGCAATTGGGATGGTCATAATAGGGATGATCACGTTGATAGTAGGTTTACTGATAACTGTAAATGACTTTAGGAAAAAAAGAAAACAGAGTAACTGACTCATATTATCCGACTTTGATTACTCCATTGCTGATAAGATATTGGATTCCTTTTACAAAGTCATCGTCTGATATCTGTCCACTTGCCCACCATCCTGCTGAGTTCTTTATCCATGAAGGGATCTGCGGTGATTGGCTAGCGCTAGAAACAGTAGATGGAACAACTATGATTCCGTCTTTTATCATGTATTGAATTCCACTTACAAATGTCTGGTCGTTAATAGTGCCCTCTGACCACCATCTGGCGTCATTTTTGACCCATGATGGAATCTGAATGCCAGCGATAGGCAGTGGTCCTGCATAAAATGTGTATACTGATCTCTCAAAATCCGCGGCATTTTGATAAAAACTACTCTGTGATGAGACCATTACAAGAAAATACTGTCTACCATCATTTAACCAAAAGGAAAATTCTTCAGTAATTGGATTATTTTGCGTAGTTTGATTATTTTGCGTAGTTTGATTCTCTGAGACCACAGCCTGAATCACAAAACCATCAGAAAACCTCTGAATGTTTTTTTGATACACAGTATATTTTGAGCTATCAAATAACTTTGCAATGGCAATATTTAGAATTTGATCATCTGGGGTTGATAATACTGCATCAACTATGGGTTTACCTTGATAAAAGTAAATTGCAAAGTTGGCTTCACTGTTTTGATTCTCATTTGCAAATATCACCAATGCTGAATCTGACTGATTGGTCTGGCTTACAGGAATCCACCCACGCGGAGGCAAAATGGAAAAGTTGTATGTTGGATCATTGTAGGTATTGGTTTGAATGTTTCCAGGATTAAACATGGAAGTTAACGAACTCTGTGTAGTGTTTCCTTCTGCCAATGCAGGATTTGCCATTAAGAAAGTTAGGGTAACGCCTAACAGAATGGAACAAAAAACTAATCTCAATTTAAAGGAGTTTCTAGTATCTGCTATAAGAAGCATGATGCATGATAATTTTGTTTTTTAAGGCGTGGACTTTGCATCCTACGTTTCATGAAATAACTCTGTAACATAGACAGCCATCTCTTATTTCAGGTTTGGAGACAGAAACAGGATATTCTTTGATTCTTCCATCACCGTTTGGAATCAACCTATTGTAAGGATAGTATGATATTGATTGTGGATCTGACGGATCATCGCCTTGTCCAAACAAAAGCTGTGAAATTTCAACATGAAATCTTATCTGATAAGGAAAATTTCCACTCTTGTTCCACCATTCTATTCCAGTAAAATGATTTGCGCCCTCGAAAATAAATGATCTATCTTCTATGGTAAAATCAAATTTCTCAGATTTGTTTACGATGATGTCCTTTAGAACATATGTGATGGATTTGGTAGCCGAATTCATAATTATCTGGCGCATATAGGAGTGACCTATTATGGGGTGTATCGTAGTGAATTCATACTGATTTATTCCTCCAAATATTGCATGAAACTTGCCGTCATCATTAAAAGAACATATGAGATTAAGCTCAAGTGGTACGTTTTGCCTGTTAAACAATTCAAGTAGATATAGCATCCATGACTTGTCAGGTATTTTGTTTCCAAGATCTGCGTCTAATGTTATGATATCTGATATGGAAATAACACCTGGAGGAAAAAACACATTTTCCTTATCTTGAATATGGCAGAGAGAGCCTACCCAAAAATGCACGTAGGTAAGTAAGATTTGATACTATTTTTCATTTGTTATACCATATCATAATTTAAAACTGACTATGTGTAAATGAAATATTTCTGTTGCGATGTTTGATGTGAAATTGAGCAGACTTTTTATCCTATCTTGGTTGCATGACTTTTATGTTAAAATATTTTTTACTTCTTTTACTTTTTATTCCTGCTGAATCATTTGCCTTTACAACGGGTCAGAATGCTACTTTGGTTATAGGGCATGATGATTTTGATACGGGAGGAACAATTCATGATAACGCAACATCAAGTGTACTATATTCTCCAGACGGAATGGCGTTTGATAAATCGGGAAATCTTTGGATTGCGGATACGGGATTCAACCGTTTGCTAGAGTTTTCTTCTCCATTTACAAACGTGGAAAAAGCAACGCTTGTACTAGGGCAAGATGATTTTGTTTCCACCAGTCCTGCATTGTCTGCAATTGGTCTTGATCAACCATATGGAATAACATTTGATAACAATGGAAACATGTGGGTTGCTGATACCAATAACAATAGAATAGTGGAATACAGGACACCTTTTACAAATGGTGAAACAGTCTCTCTTGTGATCGGTTATCCGAGCTTTGACAAAGGTGTATATCCGACAACTGCAGGCTCACTTGCCGCTCCGTATGGACTTGCATTTGACAAATCAGGAAACTTGTGGGCTGTGGATTATTATAATAACAGAATACTGGAATATGTTACACCATTCAAAAACCAAATGAATGCATCACTTGTAATAGGACAGTCTGATCTTACGAGCAACTCTGATGGAACAACTGCAAATCGACTGAATTTACCAAGTGCTATTGCATTTGATGAAAAAGGTAACCTATGGGCGACTGACAGTCTTAATAACCGGGTACTAGAGTTTTCTTATCCGTTCTCCACTGACCAATCTGCTACTTTGGTAATTGGACAAGAGAATTTTACAACAAACTTTCTAGGTGTTACAGAAGATTCCATGAACACTCCATATGGAATAATATTTGATAAATCAGGAAACCTGTGGGTTACTGATGGAAACAACGCTAGAGTCTTGGAATATACTCCGCCATTTAATAATGGAATGAATGCGTTTCTTGTTTTAGGTCAGACGAATTTTGCTGAAATGTATATGGGTACATCAGCTAACATGTTGTCTGAACCATATGATGTAAAAGTAGATAACAATGGTAACCTTTGGGTCGCAGACACTGACAACAACAGAGTGCTAGAATTTGCCACAACTTCTGTACCTGAGTTTGGGCCTGTTGTGTCGACAGTTCTTGTCCTCTCTATGGTTTCTATCATAATTATTTCAACAAAGGCAAAATTACGATTTTCACTATTCTAAAATGGGTTAGAAATGTAGATTGCAACTAGTTGCAACTTATTGCTATCTTCTTAATAATGAATTGTCAGCACAGCTCATAGAGACTGTAGGATAAAGTTAGAGATATTCCAACCCCATCCTTCTAACTTGCCCTGCAGTTTCTTTCTATATTGCAGTGATTTATTGTCTCATTCAATCCGTGAAGCGTTTTTATGTGATTTTATGAATTTTACCAGGTGCACAGCGCCGATAAATGGCCACGCTGCTACCATAAAAATGAAAACTGGCCAGATCAAAGAGTTGGCATTGAAACTATTTGCCAACATGTTTAGTGGAAATAGATATTGTTCTATGCTGGAAGGCAAATATGGTCCAAGAAAAGACATTACATAGCTCTGGAATATGTGCCAGCCAACAAATAAGGTAGCAAAGAAAAAGACTGCCTTTTTACCAACATATCTCTCAAACCCTTTTCTTTCAAGCCTTGAAAGCCGCTCGTTGAGTGTCCTGACCTCTCCATGTAGTGTATCTATCACGTTTTCCGTGTGCTTTTGTAGGGATTCAGCATCTTGTGTGCCCAGGTACAAGGGGATGATGCTTTCCAAATATTTTTGATCCGATACTGGCAAATCTTTGTCTTTTGTTAAGAGTTCGAGAATGTACTCTAATCTTCCGCGGTCTCCCTTACCAAGAATGATGATCTGTTGAATGGAATTTGCCAAGTTATCAGACAATAAATGATAGGTATTCAATCCCAGATAAAAGCGATAGGGTATGTCATAAAGACTTGAATTTCTTAATTGCCTCTCGCGCCAATGTCTCTTGGGCGTCTTTTGATATTTTGGTTGGATCATCAGAGGCCAAGGCATTGTTGTATTCGTCTTCCGTGTTTGACTTTATTTTCTTCTTTTCTTCTGCCATTGTATATATTGCAAAACATTCATTGATATCTCTTCTGATATTAGGTAAAGTCTCTAATCACAACACAATTGGTCTTTGACCATATGTGGAAATTACTTCATTTATCCCATTTAAGATATTTTGAATCTCTGGATACTGGGCTTTACTATTGGATAATTCCGACTTTATTATATTGAGATAATATAGATTCTTTTTAACTTGTTTTGTTTTTTTAGTCTTTGACCATGTAATGTTTTTCAAATCTTTAAGATTTGTTGAAATATCACAAAGCTTGATTAGCTTCGCTTCAATGGGAGATTCCTTTAATTGTTTGATATATTGTTTTTCTATCTGGTCCTTTGGAAGGTTTTTGTCTTTGTATGATGAAAGAACAAGAACTGCTATCCTGCTACCAAATCTTTTATCAATTTCATCAAATGTTGCGTTGGTTTCTTCCATGATGTCATGTAGCCAAGCTGCTGCAAGGACTTCTTGGTCTAGTATTCCGAGATTTTTCAGCCTGTTTACCATTCCCTTCAAATGATCCAAGTACGGAATACCGTCCTTTCTTGTCATACTCGTATGTCTTTCCTTGGCAAATAACTCGGCAGATTCTATTATTTGCATTATTCATCTATTTTTTCTAGTTCCTGGCAGAGACTCTTGTAATTTTCAATTAAATCCTTAAAGGAAGAAAATATAGTAGTAATATTTTTTTGTGCAAGCTCAAAACGCATAGTTTTTTCTACAAGGTATGAAGCATCTCCTGGATCTAAGCCAGTTTCTTCCCAAATGCTTTCAGATTCGGTCATCAATCTTTGTAGGTGGCTCTCGTTCTGGTTTATTTTTTCTTTTAATTTTTTTATCAGGACTGGATTAGACAAGTCTTTCATTACTAGAGGGTAAAAACGCACTATAATAACTTGAATTAAAAATTGATGTACACGTTCAGCTCAAAACCTTAGTTTTGTTTTACTAGTCATTGCTATGATGACAAAATTGAACTGGCGGATTATATTTGAGAGGTCGAATTACTCGCAAAGGAAAAATACAAGTCAATGTCAAACCTCTTGTGCACTGGAAACCATATTTGATTTTGACCGTATTTGTGATCTCTTTGGCAAGTGTGCCGTCTTTTGCACAATCGATGAATATATATGTCATAAAGAATCCTGTCGGTGGACAATCTTACAACGTTAACTATACCATAACAGGTGCAACGATAAATGATATGCTGATTAACACTCATGAGACATCGATTGTAATTTCACTAAATTCTACAAGCGATGGAAATTTGATTATAGACTTGCCTAGAACTTTAATTGACGCAAAGGCCGGTGCAAACGACGATCAGTTCATTGTTCTTGTGGATGATACTTATACTGACTTTCATGAAAGCAAAACAGGCACTGACAGAACTCTTTCAATTGCATTCACTAGTGGCACTGAAAGAATTGAAGTAATAGGAACTCAAGTTCTTCCAGAATTTGGTTCCCTGTCGTTTGTTATTCTTGCTGTATCGTTTTTATCCATAATTGCAATTTCTTCAAAGATCAAGTCCAAGTTTGGTTTGTAGATTGTTGTCTTGTGAAAACCCATTAATTCAGCTAAAACCTGCTCCAAACTCATCTCCGTGCTGGAGAGGGTCTATGGAATCTGATTTTTTCAGTTTCAAATAGAGGAATGCTTCGTTAACTAATTGAATGGCAGGTTCTCCATCCAAGCGAAAATGTTTTTTCACAAAGTCATAGTACTTTTGAAGTTTCATGGGATCTTGCTCATCAAGTGATGTGTTGTCTTCCGTAATCATCAGTGAAATTTTCTCAATTTGAAAATTATACTCTGATTCATTCAATACAATATAGTAACTAGTCTGTCTTTTAAGTGATTAGAACAAATTATTCTTCAATCAAATGCAAGGTTTTGGTAAATCTCGTATGTGT
>JBARDK010000177.1:0-7148 GCA_049795075.1 Nitrosotalea sp.
ACTTGACGCCACTTTGTTATGGCCTCTTTTAACAAGTCTTCAGAATAATCAATGGGTTTAGAATAGTGCCCTGAGAGGCAAAAAAGCCTGATTATGTTTGAACCCCATTTTTTTAGAACAAAATCCACAGACTTTGTATTTCCAAGAGATTTTGACATTTTCTCTCCATTTATTGTGACCATTC
Source organism: Nitrosotalea sp. (assembly GCA_049795075.1). Lineage (GTDB taxonomy): Archaea > Thermoproteota > Nitrososphaeria > Nitrososphaerales > Nitrosopumilaceae > Nitrosotalea. Next base: position 185 of record JBARDK010000177.1, read on the forward strand.
CTACATGCATCCAAATCTTGGCAAAATTCTTACCTGAATATGATTCTGATTGCGCAATTTCATTTTCATGATGGGGAAAGATAAGATCTCTTCCCCCTCCGTGAATCTCAAAATCAGGCCCCAAGTATTTTAGACTCATGGCGGAACATTCTATGTGCCATCCAGGTCTGCCAAAACCCCACGGGCTTTCCCATTTTGGTTCGTCGTTTGCAAACTTCCATAACGCAAAATCCAATGGATTATTTTTAGTCTCATCTATCTCTATACGTGCTCCAGAGACTAATTCATCCGTCTTTTTCTTTGAAAGCTTTCCATATTCTTGAAATTTTGATACTGCAAAATAAACCCCGTTTGTTGATACATATGCAAAATTTTTCTCAATTAATGTTTTAATCAAATTAATCATGTCTCCTATGTGTTCTGTAGCTTTTGGATACACGTCTGCATGTCTAACATTGAGATTGTCAAACTCCTCGAAATAATTTGCAATATATTTTGAACTTATTTTATCTGCAGATACATTTTCTGCTCTTGCTCGATTTATTATCTTGTCATCTACATCAGTGAAGTTTTGAATAAATTCCACTTTGATTCCTTGTGATTCTAGAAATCTGCGAAGGGTATCGAAAACTATGATTGTCCTGGCATGTCCTATGTGGCTATCATCATATACTGTGACACCGCAAAGGTAAATTCTTACCTTACTTGATGTGTCTAATTCCTTCTCCGCTACTGATAACGTGTCAAAAATTTTCAAACTTTATCATCTTATCAAAGAACACATGCTTTGGGTGTTATTCTTTTGTGCTCGCTTCTTTTGCGCATCTGGTAAATTTTATCCACATTTGAAATGGGTATTTCTGTGATCTTGGCAGTGTCTTCAATTGAGAGATTCTTGTCAATCGTACAATAAAGAATGGAGTCAATTTCTTCGTATGTTAGACCAATCTCTGCTTCTGCCGTGTGCCCTTCCCACAATCGCGGTCCACTTGGTTTTGATATTATGCTGGATGGAACCCCGAGAAATCTTGCAAATTCTCGAATCTGGGTTTTGTATAGGGAAACTATTGGTAAGAGGTCTGCAGCCCCATCGCCATATTTTGTAAAATATCCTATCAAAAACTCGCTTCTATCCCCTGATCCAAGAACAAGATAATTTCTGGCATTGGCGTAATAATACAAAATGTTTGACCTAATCCTGGCACCAAGGTTGCCAAATGCCAGTGGACTTGGTTCAATGTGTTTTGAGTACTCTTTGTGAATGAATCCGATATCGATTAACTTGTATTCAAGATGTGAACTATCGACAATTTTGATTGCATCATCTGTATCTGTCTCTGGTGTAATCTTGAAATCTGGCATTATCAATGCAAGTGATTTTTCTCTGACAAATTTTGCGCAAAGCATGGCAATAACTGCGGAGTCTATTCCTCCGCTTAGACCAAATATCACTCCTTGTGATCTTCGTTCTCTAATTTCTTCCACAAGAAATGAACCAATTTTTTCTTGTATGGAATTGAAATCTTTTTTTATGATCTCATCTAGTATCTGTGGATTCAACGTTTGTTAAAATTATTCTAAAGAATTAAACTTTTTCAAGCATTTTTTTACATTAGGTATTTTTTATTATGACTTTTCGGGATTGACGCACTTTTGAACGCGCCCTATTTTACCATTATCTAATTCTACTTTAATTCCATGAGGATGAGAGTTACTTGAAGTAAGAATTCTCTTGACAGCGCCTTTAGTCAAAACCCCTGTACGTTGGTCTTGTTTTTGTACTATTAGTACACTTGTTCCAATTTTTATTTTATCTCTTGAAGGAGACTCGTCCAATGATGACTTGGTAACAGTTGTATATCTTAAACTAATCTAAAACCATGACATTTTTCTTACGTTATAGTTTTTTACAAGTATCTGTAACATCAACTGTTGAATGATTTCATTGCAAGATGTAGGTCTTGCAATACCAGAGTCTTTATCCCTGATCAAGGGCCTTGTACAGATTTAGAGTACATGGAATACATTAATGCATACAACAAACAATGTAAATGTGGTAAAAACGACTGGGAGCTTCTTTCCTAGTGGCGTATTGTCATGTGATAATAATTGTGTAGGGACCTTGTGGTGAATTAGTTAAACTTGTTATAGATCTAGATAAATGCCGTCATTTTTCACTTCAACTTTGTACGTCTGAAGTTTTACTCCTTTGATGTAATCCAAGAGCTCTCCTGTTTTGATGTTATAGTGCCATAAATGAAGTGGGCACTCTACTACATCGCCTTCTATCTTGCCAGGAGCAAGGGATCCATCCTGATGTACGCAAACTGAGTCAAGTGCATGAAAGCCATCCTGATTGAATATTGCAATTTTTTTACCATCTACCGAAAACTCTCTTCCTTTTCCTAGTGCAATTTCGTTCTTTTCTGCCACTTTTTTCCAGACCATATTTTTTTAAACAAAACACATCCAATATTTAGATTGTTATTTCTGATAACATTTTATATCCCTGAAATTTGAAATGCCATATGAGTCAGGTAAAGGATCCAAGCCTTGCAGAAAAAGGAAAGATGTCATATGAATGGGCACGGGATCACATGCAAATTCTCACTAATACAATTGGACGATTAAAGAAATCTCAGCCTCTCAAAGGGCTACGCATAGGAATATGCCTGCACATTACAAAAGAAACATCCGTCTTGATAATGGGCGCAAAAGCGTTGGGTGCAGATGTAAGTGCCTGTGCCGCAAATCCTCTTTCAACACAGGATGATATAGCTGCATTTTTAGCTGAAAATGGAATTCACATTTATGCTTGGACGGGCCAAACCTCGGAAGAGTATGACTGGTGTATTGAACAGATGCTAAGTCACAAACCCCAAATTCTAACAGATGATGGTTCGGACAGTCATAGCAAAATACACGGAAATAAAAAATTTGCATCCCTGAAAGTCTTGGGGGGAACAGAAGAGACAACAACCGGTGTTATACGATTAAAAGCTCTTGCAAAAGAAAAGAAACTCAAGTATCCTGTAATTGCTGTCAATGACGCATATACAAAACACATGTTTGACAATAGATATGGAACAGGCCAGAGCACAATTGATGGATATCTCAGATCAATGAATTTGTTATTTGCAGGAAAACGTATTGTTGTAGCGGGATATGGATGGGTAGGGAGGGGGGTTGCATCCAGGTGTCGCGGAATGGGCGCCAAAGTTTGCGTTACTGAAGTTGATCCGGTAAGATCTTTGGAAGCTCATATGGATGGTTATGAAGTTGCACCGATGGCCGAAGCCGCAAAAACGGGAGAGATATTCATTACTGCAACGGGCCAAACTGGAATCATTAGAAAAGAGCATATCTTGACTATGAGAAACGGCGCCATCATGGGTAATGTGGGCCACTTTGATGTTGAGGTGGATGCCAAGTTTTTACTAAATGAATCAAAATCAGTACGAGAAGTTCGTCCAAACCTAGATGAGTGTTTACTAAAAAATGGAAAACGCGTTTATCTTATTGGAAAAGGAAGAATTGCTAATCTTGTTGCAGCAGAAGGACACCCGCCAGAAGTTATGGCACAATCGTTTTCAAATCAATTACTGTCCATGATTTACATTGCAAAGAATCACAAAAAGATAGGAAAGAATGTAATCACAGTTCCACAAGAAATTGACATACAAATTGCAATAGATGCACTCAAGGCAATGAATGTGAACATGGACAAACCAACTGCGGCCCAGATAAAATACGGCCAAAGTTGGGCATAGCTTAAATCACGCACAAACTTTATTCAGATAATGAAAAGGGCAATCATAACAAGTGCATTACCATATGCTAATGGCGAGATACATCTTGGCCATGTTGCATCGACTTATTTGCCTGCTGATATCACAACAAGATTTCTCAAGCTTACTGGTACCGAGGCATATTACATATGTGCGTCAGATGACTATGGTACACCAATTCTGATTCAAGCTGAAAAAGAAAAAAAGACGCCAGAAGAATACGTTAAAGTCTGGAATAAACGAGATTATGATGATTTTACCGCATTTGGAATAGGATTTGATCTATTCTACAGAACAAGCTCTCCAGAAAATATTGCCTTTGTACAAGATGTATTCAAAAAATTAATGGAAAATGGTCATATTTACGAGCAAGAGATCATCCAATTCTATTGTAAGGTTGACAAGAAGTTTTTGCCAGATAGGTACGTGATAGGCAGATGTCCATATTGCAAGGCTGAAGAACAATATTCAGATTTGTGTGAAAAATGTGGGCGAGTGCCACAAGAGATAGAAGAACCAAAATGTTTCATTTGTAAGAACCCTCCAACCAAAGAGAAGACCAAGCATTACTTTTTCAAACTGAAAAACTTTGTAAACGAATTAAATGAATGGCTTGCAAGCGACTCTCATCTTCAAAAGGACGTAAAAAAATATGTACAAAATTGGATAAAAGACGGTCTGGTGGATTGGGATATTACAAGAGACATTACCTGGGGCGTGCCTATTCCGCTTGAAGCGGCCAAGGGCCAAGTCTTCTATGGCTGGTTTGATAATCATCTTGCATACATTTCTTCAGCACTAAAGTTTCTAAATGACAAGGGAATAGATGGCAAAGAATTTTGGAACTCGGCAGATATTTACCACTTTATTGGTAAAGACATTGTGTACCATCATTATCTGTTTTTACCAGCAATGAGAATTGGAATGAAAAAAGAGTACAAACTTCCTGACTATATCCCAACTAGGGGGCATCTCATGCTACAATCAAAAAAGATCTCAAAGAGCCGTAACTGGTATATTGGGCTAAAAGATTTTCTTCAAATTTATCCATCTGATTATCTGCGATTCTATCTAACCTTGATTACACCATATAGCCAAGATGATCTTAATTTTGATTGGGATGAGTTTGCAGCTAGGATAAACTCTGAACTCATAGGAAACATTGGCAACTTTGTCAATCGAGCGCTTGGCTTTACAAAAAAGAGTACTGGAGGTGTAGTTCCCTCCACTGATAGCCTTGACTCTACTGATAAAGAAGCACAAGACAAGATCAAAAACTTGGTAAATGAAATGACCACGCTAATGGAAGAAAATAATCTTGATAGGGCGCTCAAGAAGATCTTGGAGTTTTCTGCATACTTTAACCAATATTTTCAGAAAAAGGAACCTTGGAAAGGAGGAGCAGGTACAAACAACTGCATATTCATTTCAGTGCACGCGGTACGCTCTATTGCAATAGCACTTTATCCATTTTTACCAGAATCATCGCAGAGAATCTGGTCTCAGCTCAACTTGGCAGGAAATGTGTCAGAGCAACAATGGCATTCCATGTCTGAAATTGCGATAAAATCAGGTCATAATCTGGGCGAGGCTTCTCCACTTTTCAAGAAAGTAGAGCCTACAGATATTCAGGTACATAAATCAAAACTTGGACAGTAAATGACACTAGACTGGGTCTCAAGAGATGGGAAGCTGATCCTGTGTGCAAGAATTGTTAGAACATTCTCGTACGGTTTTCTGAGCGTAATTTTAGCAATTTACCTCAATTTACTTGGATTCAATGAAATCTTAATTGGAGTTGTTTTAACTGCCACATTAGTAAATAGCGTAATCTTCAACCTAATCTCAAGTGTATATGCTGATAAGATAGGGCGCAGGAAGTTTTTGATCCTTTATGCAGTTTTGATGGTTATATCTGCCGCCGCCTTTTTCCTAACCAACAACTATGTGGCACTAATTATAGCTGCACTTATTGGAACAATTAATGTAACAGGGTCTGAAGTAGGGGCATTCTTATCGCTTGAACAAGCCATTTTGCCTAAAACCGTAAATGATGAAAAGAAGCGAACTTCGATTTTTGCTATGTATAACATGGTAGGAACGTTTGCCATGTCAGGAGGTGTGCTACTTGCAGGATTTCCACACATTTTTTCACAACAATTTGGGCTTGATCAAATTACTGCAATCAAAGTTCTCTTTCTTGCATATGCGGCATGTGCGTTGGGTGCTCTGGCAATCTATCTTGCATTATCACCCAAGATTGAGATTAAATCAGAGAATAAAGGCACCAATTCATTTCGTAATATCACGCCACAATCTCGCAGTGTTATTAAGAAAATGTCCTCGCTATTTGCTGTTGATTCCTTTGCAGGAGGGTTTGTGATACAAAGCATAGTCGCCTTTTGGTTCTACACAAAGTTTGGCACTGACTTGTCTACCTTGTCTTACATCTTTACAATAGCAGGCATACTCACTGCAGTATCATATCTGCTAGCCAGCAAGATGGCATCAAAGATTGGTCTTGTTAACACAATGGTCTACACCCACATACCGTCCAACATCCTTCTAATACTGGTTGCATTTGCACCAACTTTTCCACTTGCTATTGGGTTGTACTTTGCAAGAATGAGTATATCGCAGATGGATGTTCCAACACGTCAGTCATATTTGATGGCTGTAGTAAACGAAAACGAACGTGTTGTAGCAGCCGGAATTACTAATACATCAAGAAACATTGCCCAGTCAGTCGGTCCGTCGCTTGCTGGTGCAATAATGGGCTCATTTTTATCATCTCCTTTCATTATCGGCGGCGTACTAAAGTTAGCATATGATGTAGGACTATTTCTAAATTTTAGAAAAATAAAACCGCCAGAAGAGCTCTAGGTGCTTGATTTGCTGATTTTTTCTAAATATGCGAGAATTCCTGTGTAGTCCATATTGCCAAATCCCTCTTTGACGGCATTTTGGTACAATTCATTTGCAAGTCTTGCAACAGGTAAATTTGCCCCGAATTCTTTGGCCGTGTAATTTATCTCATCTAGGTCTTTTTGCATTACGTTTAGAAAAAAACTTGGCTCAAAGACTCCTTTTGCCATCTTTGGTCCTTTGAGAACACTCATTCCTGTCTTGAAATAGGTGGAATTTAGTATCTCTAAGAAAAGGAGAGGGTCCAGACC
>JBARDK010000178.1:0-2861 GCA_049795075.1 Nitrosotalea sp.
GTGCAAGAGTGGCAGAGCTTCTGGGGGAACAGTCAGTATCAAATGTTATAGTTGCAGTAGCTGAATTGGTAAAAAATAGTTATGACGCAGATGCAAAAAAAGTAAAGGTGATCTTCCAAAAAACAGATGATAAACAACTCCGATTAATCATTGAAGAAGAAGAAGGTGACGGAATGACCCTTGACGATCTTAAAAATAAATGGATGGTTATTGGAACTGATGACAAAGTAACTGAGAAATTTTCTAACAAGGGAAGGAGGAAAGTTGGAGAAAAGGGAATAGGACGATTTGCAATACAGAGGTTGGGTGATAAATTAGAAATGATTGTAAAACCAAGAAATACCAATGACCTGTTCATTGTAAAAATTGACTGGGATAAATATCGTCAACCTGGAACAACATTCGATCAAGTAGAGAATGATCTGCTTGTTGAAAAGCGTAATGACTTGGAAAATTCGGGAACTACCATCATAATTGACAAATTAAGGGACAATTGGTCAAAACCAGAAATTGAATTGTTGTCTCGAGAATTAAAATCAATCGTTCCTCCATCATGGCAAGAGGATCAATTTGCTATAATCGTTGATGCTCCACATGTTGGAATATACAACACAAAGCTTGATTCTAGTCTTTTGCAGCATGCTGCATATGAGATTCATTGCGAATATCATGAAAACGGAACACTTGACTACAACATGTTGCTTGCAAAGAAGGAACATGGTAAAAATTCGGTTCAACAAAAAGATCTAGATGCAACAGAAGCCCAACACATAGATTTAGGCAAATTGAAATGCGGGCCCATGAAATTTTCCTTCTATTACTTTCCATTAGGACCATCAGGAGAAGATAAGAAGCTGGCCCCGTACGTACTAAAAGACAATTTGTTAAGACGACAATTACGAGCTAACCATGGAGTAAAAATTTTTCGAGATAATTTCATGGTTAAGCCATATGGTGAACCCGGAAATGACTGGTTAGGCCTTAACCAAATGATTGTTACTCGTAGAGATACGGCATTTAGTAATAACACGGTTATTGGTATAGTTGAAATCAACCGCGATAAAAATCCATTATTACTTGATACAACCACTAGGGAAGGTCTAATCAAAAATGAAGCTTTCTATGATCTTAAAACCCTGATAATGCATTGTGTTAGGATACTAATTAAAAGACGCTCACAAGATTTTGGAGATAAAATTCCTGAACTGTATCAAAGTCCTGCTATGAAAAAGATCTCAAATGCTGCTAGGCGAATTTCGCAAACAGCAACGTCCAAGGATAAACTAATCGTACAAAAAGCCCTTCTAGAATTTCAACAAGGGGCATTGGAAATGCAAGCGGAAATAATGAACGAAATTAACATGTACAGGGGACTCGCCTCACTTGGTATATCCGTTGCTGCAATAGCTCATGAAATTGGAGAATCAATAGGTGCAATACTTCAAAGGACAAAATATGTTTTGTCTGTACTAAAAGAAAGACCTCTTACTTACGGGGAACATAAGACAATCACAGAACACACATTGAACGACATTTTGAAAATCAGAGAATTCATTTCTTTTGCAGCTGTTTTTACTACTGCTGAGGAACGACAGAAATCATACATACGTATGGGAGACGTTGTAAAGATTGTTTTGGATGCATACCTATCAGTTTTCAAGGACCAATTCATCACGGTGGAGAAGATAATCGCTCCTGATCTTGTATTGGTGAATGGATATAGGGTTGATTTTGAAGCGATCCTGATTAATCTTGTGACTAATTCCATAGAAGTTCTTCGAGGTAAACAAAATGAACGAAAAATAAGGATAACTTGTAAAAACAGTGTGGACGGTATATTGATTAGATTTAGTGATTCTGGTGATGGAATACCTGTGAGCAACAGAGAAATAATTTTTGAACCTTTTTGGACAAGCAAAAAAGAAGGCACTGGTTTAGGGCTATCAATAATAAATGAAATTGTAAAAGGATATGATGGGACCATAACCGTGGTAAATAGTGAGATTGGCAATGGGGCAACTTTTGAGATCCGCATTACAAGAGGTGGAGTGTCATGAGTGAAGAAAAACTCAAGATCCTATACATAGAGAATCGACCAGAGGAAGTAGATGGAATAATAAAAATGCTTGAAAGAAAATTTACTGTAAAATTAGAAAAAGATCCCGAAGCTGCAAGAAAAGAATTATTGAAAAACCCATATGATGTGATACTTCTTGACTATGATTTTGTAGATTTGGACACTGCAGACATAATTCTGGAAAAAATACGTAAGGAAAATTATCACATAAAGGTAATCATGGTTACAGCTATACTGCGGGACATTCATCAATTGGCAAGAACGATCAACCAAGGAATATCAAAATGTTATTTTAAGAGTGATCCTGAATTGCTGGACAATTTGCAAAGGGGGATTTATGAAGTTGTACGAAACAGGGATGAGATAATCCATGGACTAGAAACCTGGATCAAGGCAAGAAAAAAGGACAAAAATAAACCACTTCTGATTGCAGGAAACAAGAGTTATTCTGCAACAGAACTATTGAATGAAGTCAAGAGAAATTCGGAAATTGGAAAAGCAGAGATAAAAGCTCTTGTATTGTTGGCAATAAAACTGCTGAATGAAGATAAATCATAAAATTGATCACACATGAAATCATTTTTTGTTTACCCACAGAATGGAACTGAACCTGGATTGAAATTTGCAAGAGGCTGTGCAATTTCTATTAAAAATGATCTTAACAACACTGGCATATCAATAGATGAAATGATTGGCTGTAACGCTACACTAAAAGGGGTAGTGAAAAAATTGAAAAATAAAAAAATAGACAACTTTCTGGCCTTTGGTCATGGAAGTCACATAG
>JBARDK010000179.1:0-3869 GCA_049795075.1 Nitrosotalea sp.
ATATCATACTTCGAGAATGATAAAGTTTGCTGGAGAATTTCAGAAGGTAGAGAGACAATAATGAAAAGAATTGGAAGCAATTAACATAGGATATGAATTTTTGATACTAAAACCGTAGTGATTCTCAGAACTATTTTTCTGAATAGTTAAATATCAAACACTTAGAGTTGTTGTATTGAACAAGATTGAAGCACAAGAGATTGCAGAGAGAATAAGCGAGATTAGTCGCTATGTTAGATTTGCAGGCATCATAAATAACAACGGTTGGTTGATCTCTCATGTAAGAAGAGCAGACTTGAAACCTCTACTTAACACAAAAAATACAAAGAACAAGTTTTCTCATCTTGCAACCCAAAGGGGCATGGCAACACAGTTTAACAAACAGCTTGGAAATGTGAAATTCCTCTGGGAAGAACGTGAAAAAGTTCAGACAATCGCATTTACACTAGGCAAGAATACAGTGTGGATTTCAATTGATAAAAACGTAGTTCGCTCAGAAGTTCTCAGGATAATAGACAGCTGCCTCCCCATTGTAAAACATTACCAGTGAATCCCTAACCAAGCATTTCCAGTATCTTCATTGAAATTTTGCCATGATCTAAATCAGTATTTGCTGATACATACAGTATATCACGTTCATTGATTGGAAAACTCATGATTATTACTTTGTCTCTAAGTGACATTGCAAACCTGACCTTTCCTAATTGATTGTCAAATTCTTTTCTCATTCGTGCCCGCAGAGCAACTTCTGTAAAGAGCATCTCATCATCTTTTGGATCCTCAAGAGACTTTAGTCCTTCTCGTAGACCTCCTGAGAGGAGTTTTCCTCTCTCGTTTATTACACCTACAAATCGTATCGTTGAATTAAGATTCAGTACTTTTTTACATATAGAATCGTAGTCTAATGAGCTGTTGTTTGACAACCTGACCAACTATACACAGACATATGAAATAGATAATACCTTCGGTAATAGATTAAAAGTAAAAAATTGATTTAAGCGTATTTCAGCCTAAAATCTTCTTTGTGTACGATGTTTGGGTAAACATTCACGACAATACACTGGTTTACCTTCCATTGGTTTGAAAGGAACCTGTGTTTCTTTTTTGCAATCCGAGCATACTGCTGGATGCATTTCCCTGTCTGCTGACATGGTTTTCAGTAAAGGGCAGTTACATAAGAACTCTAGCATTTTATGTAATTGATATCCAAGTTAAAGCAGGTCTATTAGTCCTGACAAAATGCCATCTGTACGATATTTAGACTATTACTACATACTGCAGCATCAATGTTAAGATAAATAATGAAAAACGAAAACTGTGGCAAGTCAAGACGTGATAAGCGCTATATGGTCTGGCTTGACAGGCACTAATAATACCACAGTTTCTTCCACAAGTACGCATTATGAAAAGATAAGAAGTACGAGTATTTTTGGATAACAAAAAGATCAAAAATTTTACCCTGACTCACGATCAACAGGTCCTATTAATAACATATGAAACAAAAACCTAGTAGTGAAACACGGTATCTCCGATAGTCTTCTTCCAGTCTGCACGAATTCCAGTCCTTCCCTTTAGGCGCTCTATGTAATTGAATGCCGAAAGTCCAGCTGTTGCGCCGCCTGCACATGCTGCCACAATCTGTTTGTACGGTATATTGGTTGCATCACCTGCAGCAAATATCGCGGGATGTAAAGTGGCGTTTCCTTCAGATATCTCAATTTCTCCCTTTGTGTTAATTTTCACCAGATGTTTTACAAAATCCAAATTTATCTTAGAACCCATCTCTATGAATAAACCATCCACCTGTAGGGTGGTCTCCTTACCTGAGTTGTCTAGAACTAGGATTGTTTGAAGAGTGTTCTTGCCAGAAATAGCCTTGATTGACGATTGTGGTACTAGCTGTACATTCTCTTTCTTTTCAATAGATGCAATCATATCTTTGTCTCCACCTAATGCGCCTCCCTTGTAAATCAAGTATACTTTTGATGCCATCCTTGAAAGCAAGATCCCAGACTCTAAGAGATAGCCACCCACGCCCACTGTAGCTGTTACTCTACCTTGGTAAAATGGAGCATCGCATTTTGTGCAGTAATGGACACCTTTGTTTGAAAATGTAGATTCGTTTTCTACGCCCAAATTATTTGGGACTTTACCAGGAGCAAGAACTATAGATTTTGCCACATATTCAGACCTATTTGTCTTAACTTTCATCCCAGATTCAGTTTCTTCGATTATTTCCACAGTATCGTAAACTATTTCACCGTTGAATGAAAGATATTGACTTTCCAGTGTTTTTGCAAGCAGTGGCCCACTTGACATTAACGTACCAGGATAATTCTCAAGCTTTGGAATTAGATTCATCTGTCCTCCTAGATCTTTGGATATTAGCAGACAAGATATTTTTTGTCTTGCAATAAAAATTCCCGCGCTCAATCCAGCAGGACCCCCACCAACTACAATTATTTCGTATTCTTGAACCAACTTAGTTAATAGAGATAAGTGAAGTGAGGTTGTTTATGCCGTCTATATTATGCAAGTCTACGTCTATTGTTTGTTTAATTTCTTGCATGTTATTTGATTCAAGTATGATTAGAATATCATATATGCCATAGGTGGTTTTTACGGATTTTACTGTAGGAATCTTTTTTGCCTGTTCTATTATGTTGTTTTGTTTTTTATAATCTACGTTTAATAGAACATATGCTTCATTCACACATTATGCATTAAGCCAATTGTAATAAAGTTTAAGGCATGTGTTGTGACGTCTGCCTTTTAAGCCAAACATAGCATACAGAGTTCTTCATTACTATGGGTTCTTGCTACTTACATTCTTTATAGCTTGAATAATTTTCTCTTGACGTTTTGATTCTAATAATATTGTTTGACCGTTTTTGAATTCTAGTTTTATTCCACGTTTTCCTCCAAGAGAATATACTTTTTTTGAAATTGCATACCTTAGGCCTAGTTTGTTTTCTTCCTTCTCCTTTTGTTCGTATGGTTCACAATTTTGGAGATCTGCAAGTGAGATCTTTTTGAACGAAGACTGGAATGGTATGACCCGTATGTACAAGCCATCATCCCGCACTTGGATTCTGAGTTTAATTGCAAGCAACAACACCGGCAAGATGAATCCGATTGCCAAGAAAATAGATGATGCAATCACTACAGTAGTTGTAGGAGCTCTATCTCCTGTCATCTCAAAGAGTGGTGGCAATGCAAAATACACACTGCTAAATGTGATACAAAGAACAACTAGCCATACCAAAGAATGTGAAAATGTTTGTGCCTCCCGGTACAAAATGTTCGTTGGACCTTCCATTTCATAATAGTTTGACTAGCCTGATTTATATCCTAAACCAGAATCTCGCACTCAAATCAGAAACATTATGCTGAAAAAATTATCTACGCTGCATCTTTTGAAGTTTAGTTGTAATAGTAACTATTTTCATTATAATTTCGTCGTTACTACCTTTTCCTTCCAAGAATTTACAGAGCCAAACGATCTCGTCATTTGTCAGTAAATTTTCCACAATTTCCTCTTTCCAGTGTACTATATAGTGTTGCTGTAGATGTCAGTATCTTTTATCTTGAGCCTAGTATTTTGGCGAGAATCTAAGTCCTGTCTTTTTTGAGATTGCAATTATGGATACTACTGCAATTGCAAGTACCATGGCTGCGATTGGGCCAAATTCTGGAATTACGAATGTACCGATTATCTCTATCTGCTGGGTTCCATTCTTGAATGGAATCGCAAGTGTCCTATCGGTGCTTGTAGTCATGGTCTCATTAGCTTGAGTATTTTCCTGACCATCGTTTAGAACTACGAATTTAGTATCAGTACCGTTTGAGTTTATTGCATCAATTAATGC
>JBARDK010000180.1:0-4406 GCA_049795075.1 Nitrosotalea sp.
AGATATAGGCATAGGAATCACAAACTATCTTATATGACATATTGATAAACCGAACCATGCAGGCAGCAAGAATTGTCAAAATAAAAGAACCGCTTGAAATTCAAAATCTTGAAGCTCCAAAACCTAAGGGATCTCAAGTGTTGATTAAAGTAGAATCTGCCGGAGTATGTCACAGTGATATTCACCTTTGGGATGGGGGTTATGAAGGCCCCGGAGGTCAATTCCTGAAGACAACTGATCGAGGTGTAAAATATCCTCTAACCCCAGGTCATGAAGTTGCCGGTGTGGTAGAAAGTATGGGAGAAGAAGTAGAAGGATTTGCAAAAAATGAGAAGGTTCTTGTGTTTCCGTGGATTGGCGAAGGGTTATGTCCAGCTTGTAGAGTAGGTGAAGAAAATTTATGTGACAAACCTAGATCTTTGGGAGTTTACAACGATGGTGGATACGCGGAATATGTTTTGGTCCCAAGCTACAAATATCTTGCAAAAATTCATGACTTGGATACTGATATTAGCGCCCCATTGTCATGTTCGGCTCTAACTGCATATGGCGCAGTTAAGAATGCACAGTTGAAACCCAACGATAATGTTGTGATAGTAGGAGCGGGGGGACTTGGATTGATGGGAATGCAATTAGCAAAAGCAGTTACTGGTGCAAGAATAATAGCAATGGATCTTGATGATAATAAATTGAAGATAGCAAAGGAAAATGGTGCAGATCTTACTGTTAATTCTAAAAATGAAGACCCTGTAAAAGCTATAATGGAGTTAACGGGAAATCTGGGAGCTGATGCAGTGATAGACTTTGTTAACGCAAGCAAGACTGTAGAAACAGACATGCAAATACTCAGACGAAGAGCACGCGTAGTTCTTGTTGGATTGTTTGGAGGAGGATTGCAACTAAATCTAGTATCCATGCCTACAAGGGCATACAAGTTAATTGGTTCATACACTGGTTCTATGTCTGATATGTTGGAACTAGTGTCTCTAGCGCAACGAAATATCATAAAACCCGTAATCTCAAACAAATTCAAACTAAATCAAGCAACAGAGGCACTTACAATGTTAAAACAGGGAAAGATAGCTGGGAGAGGAATCATAAACCCATAATCTCTTCATGTTGTGAACTATAATCAAATCATCCAAAACAAGTAACTCCAAAGAACAAAATCAGTTAAGATTAATACTGGATTGAAAAGGACTTCATTTTATGTGGCCCTTGTAGTACAGTGGCGAGTATAGGGGACTGTGGATCCCCGGACAGGGGTTCGATTCCCCTCAAGGGCCTTTATCTTAATTTCATAACTAGCATGCGTGAGCAAAATTAGAGGCAAAAATATCAAAAAAACTTTTACTTTACATGTCAAAATATTCCGTACTTGCTAGATTCCATTTCTTCTTTTATCGCAAGTTTTACCTTTATGTTTTTTTGAATAACTTTCTGTTCAAGCCACCTCAAAAATTTATGTTCCAAAGTCTTTCCCTTTATTTTTTCAAAATCTGGGCCTAAT
Organism: Nitrosotalea sp.; assembly: GCA_049795075.1. Classification (GTDB taxonomy): domain Archaea; phylum Thermoproteota; class Nitrososphaeria; order Nitrososphaerales; family Nitrosopumilaceae; genus Nitrosotalea. The sequence goes on from JBARDK010000180.1 coordinate 1,511, forward strand.
TGATCAGATAGTTTTCTTACAAGTGACTTGTTAATGCATACTACATAAAAATGCCATCCAAATGCAAATTCTGAATCAGTTACGATAAAGTCTTTTTCTCCATGGACCATTTGTTCAAGTTTGCCCAGTGTAGATATGATTGCCTTGCTAGTAGATTCATAGTCAGTTGCAGAAACATTGATGTTTATTCTCTCTTCCATCACTATTCATACAAGGTTTACAAATAAAAACATGACTGCCTACAATGTATTTTGATTCAGCAAATGTTCTACTTCGATATTAAAATATGTTTTTAGTATATCCATATAGCTCTTTATCGGTGGCGGGATCTCATCCCCACATGCTATTCCCAAATTTTTTGCATTTATCCAAATCACGAGAGTCTGAAGGATTGTTAGAAATCTAGCATTTTCTACATCTTTGGATGATATTGTCTTTGAATATCGTTCTGCAAATTCCCACGCGGTAACAAAATCTATGCAATCAGTTCCAAATATTGCAATAACTTGTTCTTTTAGATCATCTGATTTTTTGAATGGAGTTATATTAAGAATGTAAGGAAATTCTACCTTGTCAGGTAGACAACCAGGTAATGGACCCCATATGGTTATGATTCTACAATCTTTCCTCAATGTAGAAAATTTCTGCGTCATTTTCTCTATAATGGTCTCATCTGAAAACCAAAATAGAATTGCCGTTGCCTCGCTGATATCAGATTCTAAAACATCCTCACACTTTAAAATCCAATTAGAAAGATTTTTGTCTTCAAGTGTTTTCTTGGCAGCTGAAATTTTCTCATTATTGTTATCCACACCAATTGCTTTTTTTACTCCAAATTCTTCCAATGCAATGGCTAAACTGCGCCCATTACCACATCCTAAATGATAAAAGATATCATTTTTGTTTAAAGTGACAAACTCAAAAATCTCATTGAGTATATTATCTTGTAATTCAACATTCTCGCCTGTCATGATTGATGCGGGAAGTGTGCTTAGATATTCCTCTATTTTCATACTAAAAGAAGTTTCTAGACCAAATTTATTCCCTTATTCTTTCTAGGGTGGATACGGCCTGCCACAGCGTTACTCTCACGTATGATGGCATGTTTGGGTCTTGCGTTATTTCGTCAAGCACACTTATGGCATTCGAAGCTCTCACAGAAACAGAATGTTCTTGTTTTTTTAGCTCAATTACTAGATCCGAGAGATTTTTCTTTATGTTTTTTGGGGTTGAAGGATTTGTAGCTATGTCTTCAAGCGTGATGATTGCCGCATTGAGAGTTTCATCATTTTGATTTTTCTTTTCTGTCATACATGGATCACGCTAAACTAATTGTACTTATTTTATAAAGTTTGCATCATGCTTCCAAAAAGATGTTTCCTGATTCTACTGTTACTTTGTATGACTGTAAATCCTTTATTTTAGCCGGAAAAGCTGAAAGATTTCCTGTTTTACAATCAAATTTTGCTCCATGCCAACCACATGTCAATATATGTCCCTCCAGACTTCCTTCCGAAAGACTAGCCCCTGCATGAGTACAAGTATCATTCATCGCATAAAAGCTGCCATCTATGTTGAGCACTAGTATCTCCTTTCCGTCAGCTGCCACCTTTTGCATTTTGCCTGGTGGAATATCTGTGGTCTTACCAACAATTATTTTTCCCATGAGTAATCTTCTCTTTGTAACTCTTAATAATTTTAATGTTCTACATGAATTGGCATGAAAACTCTAGACAAACCTTATTGTATTTTCTAATTTCCCAAGCCTTTCTATTTCCATCTCTATTTTGTCACCGTTTTTCAAAAATACGGCATCAGGCTTGTTTAGCATGACTCCTGCAGGAGTACCAGTTGATATGATATCGCCTTTTTCTAATGTCATTACCTTGCTTAGGATTGAAACTATTGAAGCTACTTTGAGATGCATGTTTGAGGTGGATGAATTTTGTCTAATGATACCATTTACCTTAGTTACCATCTTGAGATTATGTGGATCAGATATTTCATCAGAAGTAGTTATCCAAGGTCCACACGGGGCAAATGTGTCAAATCCCTTTGCACGAGTGAATTGTTTATCCTTTGCTTGTATATCACGAGCTGAAGCATCGTTTAATATCATGTAACCAAATATGATTTTTTTTGCTTCTTCCTCCGAAATGTTCTTACAGTCTTTTCCTATTATCAACGCAAGTTCTATTTCATAATCAAGCTTTGACACAAATGATGGACAAATTATGTCAGAAGTTGCTCCATTGAGTGTTGATCTTGGTTTTATTATTATGGCAGGTTCATCTGGAGGGATTAGGTTTTGTTCTTTTGCATGATCCTTATAGTTAAATGCCAGACAAATTATTTTTGACGGATTTGGAATAGGTGGAAGAAGTTTAAAATCTGATACTTTACTATCATAGTTAAGCTGAGAATCTTTTTGTTTTATTTCATCATACCAACCGTCGAACAAAAAATCCTTGATACTCTGTGGTATTGGAATTCCTGTTTGTGCAGCAATGCTTTCTCTTGTAAGAACTTTGTTTTCATTGACAAATCCATATGTTTCCATATTTTCTTTTAGTAATCTAGCAATCTTCATTTTATTCACTTGTGTGTGTATATCACTTGATTTGCAGAATCTTTTCTACAATATCCGTATCTTACGAACTGAATTTCTGTACCCACATTTAATTCTAAGTAGTGTGGCTCAGTAAACGCTTGTTTGATTTCCAAGCTGTTTTCATTGAATTGTTCGTTTACAAAAAGAATTTTTGGAATTAAAACTTCTATTTTTACAACATTTTGTCTAGGAACCCACTGAATCTTTGGAATTTGAGGCTTGAAATCACTGTCGGTCATATCTGCCTCCATATCTGTTCCCACTTTGGTTATCCTGATATTGTAC
>JBARDK010000181.1:0-10321 GCA_049795075.1 Nitrosotalea sp.
AGATACCCCAGGTATAATTCATCATATAATCAGTAAACCCGATCATCATTCTGCGAACCGTGTTATCTGACGCGCTTTATAATGTGACCGATTTCTAAATGAGATGCCATGATTTGATTTATAGACGAATACGTAGAAGGTAAGAATTTTTCACTAAATAGTTGGTCTAGACTACGTTGGGTATTAAATAAAATTTCATGAGAGTTTTGTCTATGACGGAAGAAATTCTGAATAGAATCGAGTCTACAGGAATAGACGGCATTAAAAAGGCCGACCTTAAGAAAGCATTCGGTAAAGAGTGCGACGACATACTTGAGAAGCTAAGGCAAAAAGAGAAAGTCTTCATCGAGAAAAAGGGGGTTGCTTATTTAGTCTGGACTAGGGACAATTACATTTTACATCTGACAGAAAATGATACAAAATTCAAACTCATGCTCAATATGGTAATTGGCGTAAGCCATTCTGTTGCAAGGCTAAAAGAGCATACTCAGAACCTCAGAGAAGATATGGAAAGAATCTCTCTACAAGAAAATTTACCGCAAAATGTTGATTTTGAGAACATATTCAACAAGTGTATCAGTGAGGCAGGCACCTCGATAGGCTGGACTCCGTTCTCAAAGGTAAGGGAAAAAATATGCGAGACGCAGAATCTATCAAAAGAAAAATTCTACTCACTTGCAAGTGATCTAGTTGAAAGGCACCGTGAGAGATATGAGGTCTCATCTGGAGGCCAAGAAGGTATTGTCATTCGTGGAATGGTCCATGGTTTTGTGAGGAATGTCTAATGTATGCATATGGATTAGAAAACAACCCATATCCCAGTAGTCCAACACCCACTGAAAAAGATGCAAAGATACTTGGGGGGAAGAGGCACAAAGAGGCAAAATCTGCCATAGTTGAATGTATGAAAGAACTAAATGGTAAAGTGCAAGGAAGAGAATCTGCCGATAATGACTTTAGAGTAATAACAGTAATCCAAGATGTAGGCTCTGGAAAGACCCACTTGGCACTACACATAAAAAATTTAAAGGGACACTATCACGCAGAGTGTTCCTTTGTTGATCTATCTATCATATCCCCTAAGACTATGTCAAGCATTTACAATGCAATAATCAAAGGATTTGATAATGACTTTTTTGTTCAATTACGAACAAAGTTCCTAGTATACATAAAAGAGAGAGCAGAACAAGGTGACAATTCTGCAAAGAAGGCCATCAACTATACTATGATAAATAGGCTAACGGGATTGACAATTAAAGAAAAAGTAGATGATATCATATCTGGAAAAGAACACGTTTCTGCCGAAAATCTAAAGCAATTTCTTATTCAGAGATTCAATTATTATGAATCTACATTGATAAGAAGTGTTGTAACAAACTCCTTTGAAAACATACAAAATCTTGAGGAGTTGCTTGGCATGATCTCGGCCATATCGAAATTTGCCCATAGATTTTTGGGAAAAATTACACTTCTTGAAATAGATGAGTTTGATGGAAATAAAGATACAATAGAATTTGTAAAGGGAATGATAAACTCTCACATTCCTGCATGCACATTGCTTTTAATTTCAACTCCATCAGGATATGCAGAAGTACAAAATACAAATCCGTCTGTTTTTGATAGACTTGAGAAGGCAAACTATAAGATTGATCTGGCAGGCTCAAACTCTAAAGATGAACTTGCAGAAATTGTCGTTGAATACATAAAACACAATGACAAACACGGCAAGCTTGGCTCCAAACCAGAGGAGGAACTGATCGATAAAATCCAAGCACTTTACGAGGAATTTCAAGAATTTAGAAGCGTCAGGTCTATTATCAACATCTTGTATCATGCAATGGAAAAATCAGAAGAGTTAGGCCTTGATAAAATTGATGAAAATGTAATTGATGATGCTATAAAACAAACGTATCCTGGACTAAAAGTGCGAGGAAGTATAATGGACGTGCCCATATCTGATTTTATTGCAATAAGAAAAATCTGCAACGACTCATCTTCAGAAAAAGATCTCAAAGAGGCCGTGCACAACTTGACAAATCTTGTACATGAAATGGGAGGTATATGTAAACTCGAGAAACAAAATCTGTCTCTAGATGCAGTATATCAGGATTCGTTTGGAGCCAAAGTAGGGGTAGCCATAATAACAAACTCAAACAATGACTACAATCTAGACCGAATCTCTAACATATTAAAATCGGTAGTTGTGGATAAATTAGTAATCTTGACTAGCCAAAAGATCCAAAGTCCTTACAATGCAACAGTGGTAAATGTAGACAAGTCAAAGATGATTGATTTGATTTACTTTAACAACAAGTATAATGGTAAGAAAATTGCTGAATCTGACAACGCGCGAGCAGAAATACTGGCAAAAACTCTGTGTATAATCTAAATCTTCTGTGCGTATATTTTTAAAATAAGGCCCTATCAATCTCTAGTATATGGTAGACAGTGAGCTGGAAGAACTTTTGGCCCAACGACACAAGGATGTTACACTTTTTGATTTTGATGGCAAAAAGGTGCCATGCATCATAATGGATGAGAGAAGATTTGATGAGATAATGAAGGCCATAGCTGGTAAACCCATTTCGGTTGAAACCAATCTTAACATATTGCAGGATGGTCTGGGCCATGTTTTTGTCAACATGGTATTGCACTTTTCACAAGGGGAAATTGAAGAAAAGGTATTGCTGTATGCAAACGAGTCCTTTGAGTTCTTTGAGGCTTTAACTGAAACATCTATGTTGGGTCTATCCTCTCCTCATTCAGAATATGGCCGCTCTAATGTGTTTATGATACAACTTCCTAAACCGGAAAGAACAGCAGACGCTTTAGAAATAATCAAGAAAGGTCTTAAGATGTAAATGCGGGGGATATAGTTAGGACTGAAGATTTTGCACTAACTAAGGGACAGAGGATTTAAAAAATTAGAAATGATGTAAGGTATAAAGATAAAAATGCACTTGAAATATAAAGAAAGTGAGTTATAGATGGCTGATTGGATAAGCTATGTTATTCCAGTGATCGCAGCAATTGCAGCTACATTTGGCGCGTCTGGCATAATTTTCAAAATAAAATATAAAAAAACTGAAATTCAAAAAACTCAGAATTCATCTGAAGGAGCAGTAAACGTCAGCGAGGTCACAAATTCCAATATTACCATTAATACTAATCAACCTACACCAATCAAGTCAAATTCTACAAAACTTGAAAAAACTCAACTTGATGAAAATATTCGCGATCTATTGAAACGCATAGGAAAGGAAAAGATTTCCAATCTATTACAAGAAGCTAAGTTGGTGGCTCATGATACGAAGGATAAAGAAATGGAAGAATGGATAAAAAAAGAATTAGAAGGATATGAGGATCCCAGAGGCAAAAATCTTACGAAGGCTCAGATTAAAGATCGTGGATTGTTACCAGAATATAGAGATATCAATGGTAAGATGCTAGTACAAATTGGAGACGGCAGTATTCATGAGATGAGCTATCCAGTTCTAGCATCTTGGGATATAAAATATATCGAAACTCTCATTGAAAAAATAGATCAAGGAGCTAGATCCATAATCAAATACACATTTCCTAAAGATCGTCCTTACATTGGTGGACAAACTGGAGATATAGAACTTCCTTCAGATGTATTAAAAGGCATTATTATCGGTGTTGAAAGAAGACTTTCAAAATATTTAGAATCTAAGCTGGTAACGTAGGTTTTTGCACTAGATCTAATCACAAAAATTTGTTGGGATTCTTCCCAAATCTCCTTCAGTACTTGATGTTAAACCACAAACAGCATGTTGCACAGGTTCAAAGTCTGATGGAGACATTGGATTTTTGACAAGAAAACATCTCTTGATAGACAAATCCTCGATATCATACATCGGCAAGGAATCAAATGAATTGGAAGAATCTCAGATTATAGGTGTGGATGATGACAATTATACCAGATATGATAATATTCAAAGCAAGATATTCAACCGTTTCCAGAGACAAAACAAATAGTCCATTATCTACTATTTTTATATGGTAGAATTAGGACGATATTCCAAACATGATGTAGATTATCAAGAATTCTATCACACACAAGTTACTTTAGCAAAAGATAGAATTTCTAATTTTCCACTAACAAACAAACTATTTGATAATTTTAAAAATTATGAGAATCTTAACTATAAAAAATCTGTAAATAAAACATTTTTAGCATATACCAAACGTATTTCATCATTTGATCCTAATATTTTGTACAACACTGACAAAAATGATCCTCTACTAAAACCTGTCATGTATCTGGTTGATCATTATGAATATCCTTATTTTGTAGAGTTATTGGAAAAAAGTTTGTCTAGTTTTAATATCTCACAATGGAGTAAAAAACGATACAATTCATTCAAAAATAGGATCACCAGTTATGATTATTCTATGAGTGATTCTGCTTTTTTAGAAATTACTACCGCATTTAGAATACGCCTAAAAATTGGTCTGAATAATGTTCAATACGAACCATCCATATCCAACGGAAAGAATTCCGACATACATGTTCACCTCAATGGTAAAGAAATCTATTTAGAATTATCATCCATTACAGAATCACAAGCAAGTAAGAAAATACAATCTATTTTTGATGATGTGGCACGATATTTGTTCTATAAAGTGAAAACTAATGATTTATTTCGATTACAAATATGGTTGGATACTACAAAATTAATTCACACTGATGACAATATTGACGAAGAAAAATCAAAAAAATACCTGTTTGATTGGCTGGATAAATTAAACATACATGAACTTGTTGGGTGGAATGGGCTATTGCCAATAAGTGATTACAGACATCATTCAGACATCTTGAAATATTCTAAAAAATCTCTAATTGAATACCCGTGGAACGGGTCATTTATGAAAAAATTGTTTCAAGAACAAAATGTCATTGGCAATTGGGCATCAAAAACCATGATTTCGGATGTAATATCATCACCATTCGTTTCTATTGGCTGTAATGATAATGTCAGAATCTCATCAGTTACGATACATGAAAATGCTACACATTCTACTCATGAAGAATTGGTGAATGCAAATCAATTTTCAGATATCCAAACTGGACAGAAACAAGAAGATTCTTTTTTAAATCAAATATCAAGGAAGATCTTATACAAAATAAAAGAAGAGCAATACAAACGAGGCACTCCGGTGATCTTCATGATATATGCTAAACTGTGGAGTAATTCTTATGAAACTGATAGTTATGATTTTTCCAAAATAGAAAATATTGTTAAAAAAGCATTGAATTCACATCCTCATGTATCTGGAGTTTTGTTATACTATACTGATTACACCAACGGTAAATTTATTCACAATCCAAATGTCGATTCAAATATAAAAATTACTGATTCTGAACTGTCTCTTTTATTTTCATAAATTAATCAAGATTCGTTTAATCCTTTATTGTAAGATTAGTGCAAAATCTTCAGTCCTGACTATGAGAAATTGAACTTTTTAATAATGTGTAAAGATTGGATTTTATCCTCTATATCCTGCCCAAAACAATGCAATGCATTGAACTATGGGTGTCAAGCCATCAGTCAAACCTAATTTTTGTACTGCCTCACCATAATAATCACCAGTGCCTAGCAATCTCGCAACTTGATTTTCTTGATCTCGTGTTAATGATGTTAGCCATCCTGTACCACGATTAACTCTTCTTCTGAGAAATTCAAAAAGTCTATCTGGATCGGTGTCAATTTGTCGTTTTACTTCTTGCGCGGTAAGACTGTAATTCCTTGAATCAATTGCGGCGATAAGATCACGAATTAATGCCGTCCAAACCCCTTCATCTAATCTCGTGCTCAACAATATTTGTTCGAATAGGATCCTTTTATGTATTAAATTACAATCAATGCATTCATCAAACTTTCTGCCAAATTAGACTTATTTTCAATAGTGCAAAATCTTCAGCACTGGCTATATCCCCAAGATGTAAATGCGGTTGCCGGGATTTGAACCCGGGTCGCGGAATTGGCAATCCCGCATATTAACCAATCTGTACTACAACCGCTTAATCGATTTAGAAATTTCGAGTCTATTAAAAGGTACGGCTTAAGTTTATGGCTTATAACATTTCAAATAGATCATGCCTATTTTGACAGAATCAAGGATATCTTGTCTGGAAACATAATTTTTTAACATCGGGATACCAAGGAAGATTATGAATTCCCAACTTGAAGAAAAAGTGAATCAAAAAATAAAAGAAGTAACTGGAAAATCAGACGAAATCTTCAAGATAATAAATTCACTAGACAAGCTCAGAACCCATTCAGACTCTTTTGCCTATGGAATCGCTATAGGTAGATTGTACAATTCATTTTATTATCAATGCAGAAGAATACTCAAACGCAATCCTACTGATGAAGAGTTTTCCGAATTCCTTGAAATGCTTGGCAAAAAACAAAAAGAAATTCTTGACGTGCTAAGACTTGACTGAAGCTGGTTTTAAAGAAATTACCTTGACTGATGGGGTTATTGGCAACTTTACAGCCGCGTTATGCATTGCCTTCTTTGCTATCGCAAGATGCTCTTTTTTGACAAATGCTTCCATAAGTACCTGGCCTCTATTGATGCGAGCGGCCAAACTGACAGCCTTGCCAAAAGCTCCTCTCATTCCTTCCTGAAGTCTGTCTGCACCTGCAGTAGCAATCATCTTGTTCTCTCTTAGTAATATGTGAGGATAGATTCTAAGACTAGAGAAATAGCCTGTTTCTCCTGCTACAGTTTCAATGGTTTTGTTTGCAGCCAATCTTGCTGATTCAATTGCCATATGTCTTATCTGTATTTTTTCATTGGAACACAGCTGAACACAATAATCATAATCCACATCCCTTTTCCCCCCCCCGGAAAACTTGGCAATTTTTATCTGAGGTTTACCCTTGATGAACTCTTTCCTTGTATAGGGTTGACCATTGCCAATTCGGTAATTTGCTCCGTGCATTAGAACACTTTTTCATGTTTATTTGGCCCATATTTTAACCGTGAGATCATTTGATTGTCGTGGTTTGCTCGTAAAACCTATTTTCTGTAGATATCTCAAAAATTCAAACAAAATATTGCGTAATGTTATATTGTGATCGAGAACATTGAATCTCTAATGTCTGAGTTAGAATCAAAGGTAGAAGGGGTACTAGTTAAAGATCATGTCCTAGTCTTGGACAAAAACATGCAACACAGTCTAGAACAAAAGGGATTTGGAGAGACTATGAAAAAGAAATTCTTTCTCAAGCCATTTGAATCTCTATACTTGCTGTATGTGGACAAGCTACGACTCCTCAAGGGTAAACAACCAATACACTTTGATCATCTCATGGACGAATGTATCAAACAAGACAACGAGGCTTTTACAAAATTTCTGATTTACAGAGACCTGCGAACCAAAGGATATATCGCAAAAGATGGTTTCGGATTTGGCTCTGATTTTCGGGTCTATGAAAGAGGGCAATTTGGAGAAAAGGGAGCCAAGTATGTAGTATTTGGTCTCACGGAAGGAAGAAGGCAAAAAATTGGCATACTACAAAAACAGATAGAGCAAATTGTTACAATGGGTAAAGAACCTGTACTTGCTGTAATTGAGAGACGAGGAGAAGTAATTTACTACAAGGTTTCAAAGATTCAGTTTCACCAAAACAAAGACCAGCCTGGATTTTCAAGCGTAGAATTCTAATTTTAAATATGGTGAATTCTCTATCCCAATGAATGGAGTTCAAAGAGATTTACTGCTTTAACTGTAAGAAAAGCTTGGGCAGATACAGCGATAAATATTTTACAGATCAAAGAATGGGGGAGATTATAAAGGCAAATCACTCTACCCATGTATACGAAGGACATTCGATTGTTGTAAGGAGAATAGTTGCCTGAAGAGAGTTAATTTTTATTCGAATTATCTTGTCTGAATTTTTGATCTTTCCATACCATGCATGAATTCATAGTAACTATTTTATATCTGAAATCAGTCCTCAGATCCGATGAGATTTTTTACTTTTTTAGTTTTAGGTTTGCTTTTGTCTATGGGAACATTGCAATTGGCTCATGCCAATAGTAATGTAACAATATCTGATCCTACAATGGTGGATACAACTGGACATGCACTTTCAAGTTTTGTAACAGGTCAAGAGATTGGTGTCCAATCTGTCCTAACTAATCATGGAACAACAGATCAAAAGTTTGCTTATCTCGTTCAGGTAATGGATAGTTCTGGCGGTACAGACTATTTTCAGGCATTTTCAGCTTCTATGCTAGGTAACCAATCTTTTACGGCAACCCAAGTGTGGATTCCGCAAGTTTCTGGTACATATACTGTCCAAGTATTTGTCTGGGATGGTCTTGCCTCAGCTGTTCCGCTGACAAATGTTATTGAAAAACAAATTACCATAGCGAGCTAAAGTACGCAATACCGCAGAATTTGCATTTAAATCTTAAGTAGGATTTTGTAGTTCGAATTCTTCGTATTGTTTAATTAAAATAAAATTTTTTGGTCTGATATGCCTGACAAGTCATGTAGAACCTGTGGCTGAGAACTCATGATGCATTTCCAATGTACAAGATGTAAAAAAGCTATTCAAAAAATATGTACAACTTGTAGTGCTCTCACACATGAGCAATTTCATCACCAGTGTAACAAGCAAGAACCAATTCTAAACGTGCAAGGTAAACATGTGCTAGAAATAGCTCAAAAGAAGACATCTTTCAAGCAATCTACTCATTCGGTTCATTCAGTAGCCGTAACTTTTGGCGTTATAGGCTTTTTCATACTTGGTTTTACAACAGCGGCATATCTTGATGTATTTCAGAATCAATTTTCTAGCGCTGAAATGATGAAATCTGGTAATGCCCCTGTACCTCAAGCGCGTTACACTGCAACCATATCTGATTCTTTACAGGACTGTCTTGCATATGGTAGCGGAGAATCAGTCACAGTAACATGCCCCACACAATACGGGTATGTATATAATGCGATACTGGATATGCCAAAGGACCTTGCAAGCAAATTTGCAGACTCTATCTTTTCTATAAGAGGGGTCTCTCTCATTGAACATTCAGATGGCTCTGTCGTGCTACAGTATCAAAATAACAACTACTTGACAAGCTTTTTTGCAATCTAGCCAATAATACAAAGCTCACAGTCACAGGAAATCTTGTTATCTTCCTTGGAAAGACACTTTGAATGCTGTCCTGCCTGGCATTGAACGCATATGGCATCCGTATTCTTTAGATCAGAGTACTTTTTTCCTCCGTCAAATCCAAAGCCTCCATCTCTTGGTCCTACCATGATTCACTGTATCACAACAGGTATTTTAGACCTCGTAAATAGACAGAAAAGAATTCTATGTACTTTTATTGTACTAGAATTAAAAAAATTAAATTATATGCTCCCGCCGGGATTTGAACCCGGGATCACTGCCTTGAGAGGGCAGTATGCTTAGCCGGACTACACCACAGGAGCTATCTTAACGCCATAAGAGATAGCAATTTAAAGGCTGGCTTGATTCGATGGTTAGAAAATTGGAATTGGTACAAAAACATGTGAAGAGAAATACGATGTTTTCATAAATTAGAAGATTAAATGTTTTCTTGATTAATAAATATCATAATATCTTAAGTTATGTTTGATGTTATTTCTTGTCGTGTATGAGATCTGCCCATAATCTTCTTTCTTCCAATACCGGATTTTGTTGCATTCCTTCCGATTCTTCTTTTATCAACTGTAGAGCAAGCTCTGCTTCACCTTGTAACTCCCTTGTAGTATTTTTCGAAAATAGGCCTACAACACCAGATAGTGTATAGTTCATCTGAATCTCAAGCGTGGTTGTGTTTCCATGTGCGGAAAGCAGTATATCCTTTACACCCATGATTGGACCTTTAAGCCATTTTACGTGAACACCTTCTTTTGGAAAGAGGATAACTCTCTGTTGACATTTGGTATCTTTTCCAAGAAATACGTATCGAGTTATGACATTTTGTTCTTTTGATATGTTTCTTATACGAGTTGTTCCTTTCCAGTATGTGGGATCGTTGTCAATTTTTGATACTATTTTCCATACCTTTTCTTGTGGTGCACTGATCTGTATTCTTGCGTCAATCTCAACCATGAGATAAAGTTAGTAAATTTAGGATAAATGTGTAGAGTATACACTGTAATACAGCAAAAGATGACTCATTCTGAAAACTGGAATGAATAGTACTTTTGTCCTCTTTTACAAGGATTTTTCGATTGAAAACTTCTTGGAAGATCAATTCTAGATATGTGAAAAATGCTATGTTTGGGTTCTAGGTGGTGGCTTGT
>JBARDK010000182.1:0-5429 GCA_049795075.1 Nitrosotalea sp.
AGGCACAGTCCCTTGTTGGCGCAATTTTACCTGCAGATTACGTTATTCTTTGCATTCCAGTCAAGCGTACTCCAGAAACTATAAGACTGATTGCAAAAGAGATGAAAAGAGAATCTTACCTTATTGACGTTTCATCACTCAAGCTAAAAACTGCAGCTGCCCTATCAAAAATTCCAGACAAGGTAAGTCCAATTTGCATTCATCCCATGTTTGGACCCGGAACAAAGAAGCTAAAGGGACAGAACATAATCTCCATTCCAATTCGCGATGCAAAAAAAGAACTTTTGGTGGCAAAATCATTATTTCCCGAAGCAAATTTTGTTCAGATAGATGCGACAGAGCATGACAAAAAAATTGCAATAATCTTGGGTATGACTCACTTGGTCAACTTGACACTTGCTAACATACTTGCAAAGGAGGAAAACTTTACGCTAGTTGAAAAGATGGCAGGTACCACATTCAAGGCGCAAAAGTTTCTCACTGCTGGAATAATGACAGAATCGCCAGAACTCATTGAAACAATAATCTCAAATCCAGAAATTAGAAGATATGCTGAAGAGTTCTGGAAGGATATAGGCAGAATGCTTATTTTGATTCAGGAAAATAGGACTGAAGAGATTCTCAAGTATATCTGGAGTGCAAAAGAGCGACTTGCAAAGAATGTCGACATGGACGACGCATACAAAAAATTAGTGGCCATGGTAAAGGCTGTTGAAAAATAGTTGAAATCCACAAAAATTGTTACTTCCTTTTTAGTTCATAACGACAAGTATCTCATCTTAAAGCGAAGCGAAAAAGTAAAGTCAATGAAGGGTCTTTGGGCTGGAATATCAGGAATCATAGAAGGTAGTGAAGAACCAATCTACAGAGCCAAAAGAGAAACATTGGAGGAAGTAGGCATAGCAGAAAACAAGATCAGTCTTCTTAAATCTGCACAACAAATTCGTGTAGATTCCCCCCAATACGAAAACCACGAGTGGTTGATTTTTCCCTTCTTGTTTTCTGTACAAGATCCTACAATTACTCTGAATTGGGAGAATCAAGAATACAGATGGATAAGCCCTTTAGAACTAACACAGTATCAAACAGTTCCAAGCCTTGACAAGGTTCTATCTAGCTTGTTGTAGTTTTTCTTCTGTCACTTCATCGGATTTTGTGTATCTCTGTTGTGGAAGCATTATGTATACACATGCTCCCCCACACATTGTACATGGTACAGTGTTTCCCTTGAGTTGGCCTGTTCTTGCATGTATTCGTGCTGCCTCTTCTGGATCAATTGATAACGCAATTTGTTTTTCCCAGTTGAGAGTTCGTCTTGCCTCTGTCATTTCCATATCCCACTTGATTGCCTTGTCTCGCAATTTGACAAGGTCGGCAGCATGCGCGGCAATTCTATATGCAATCAACCCGGCCTTTACTTCGTCAGCATTAGGTAAAGCCAGGTGTTCTGCCGGAGTTAGATAACACAGCAAATCCACCCCTTCGCTTGCAGATATTGCAGCACCTATTGCACTGGCAATATGATCATGGCCTGATGCTACATCGGTTACAAGTGGTCCCAACACGTAGTACGGAACATCGCCAATCAATGATTTTGCTAGTCTAACATTTGCAGCAACTTCATTGAGTGGTACATGCCCGGGGCCTTCCACCATCACCTGTACATCTTTTTCATGAGCTCTTTTGGTTAGCCTTGATATGTTAATCATCTCCTGAACCTGCAATTCATCATGAGAGTCCAGTATAGAGCCTGGCCTTAGAGCATCACCCAAGCTAAAAGTAACATCATACTGTCTTGCCAGATCTATTAGATAATCAAAGTGCTCATAGTATGGATTTTCCTTGTCATACTTTAGCATCCATGCAGCCGTGATAGTTCCTCCCTTGCTTACTATTCCTCCATGTCTTTTTACTGCCAAAATTCTTTTTGCTATATCTTTTGTAATACCAGAATGTATGGTAGTATAATCGACTCCATCTTTTATGTTATGTTCAAATGCATTAAGAAAATCGTCCTCAGTTATATCAAGTGGATTCTTGTGCTTTTCAACACCATAATTGTAAGCCTCGTATACTGGAACTGTACCAAATGTTATAGGGGCTGCCTCAAGCAGAGTCCTTCTGAAAAGACCCACATCACCGCCATCGCTCAGATCCATAAGAGTATCTGAATGATATTTTATAGCAACTTTGGCCTTTTTTACTTCTTCATCCAGATTCTGGTTCAGAGTAGAATTACCAATGTTGACGTTAACCTTTGTTTTCATTCCCTTGCCAATTCCTACCACGTGAATCTTTTGCGGTCTGGCGTTGTTGTGTGGAATTATAATCGAGCCGCTTGCTATTTTTGGAATGAGCCAGTCTAAAGTTACATCTTCATCTTTTGCCACTGTTTTCATTTCTTCGGTGGCAATGCCCCTACGGGCTGCGCTCATTTGTGTTCCCAATTTACCTTTTTTACCAATCGATTGAATTTAAACGTGAGTTTCTCATTGTAATGTCATGAATGTATTATCCATAGCAGGTTCTGATCCATCTTCTGGCGCAGGCATTCAAGGAGATATAAAGACATTCACAACTCTTGGAGCATACGGATTTAGTGTAATTACTGCATTAACAAGCCAAAACTCTACAAAGTTTTTCAAGTCAGAACCTGTTTCATCTGAAATTATCAAGAGTCAGATAAGATCAATCCTTTCAGATTTCAAGATTGATGCAATAAAGATAGGAATGGTCTATGACAAAAAAACCATAAGAACAATTCATTCTGAACTGAAAAATCTAAAGATATCCATCGTGCTTGATCCTATTTTTGAATCAACAACTGGAGGGACGCTTCTTCGCTCGAACGCTTTTTCGGATTTCAAGAAATTGCTCATACCTCTCTCATATGTCGTAACTCCAAATGTACCAGAAGCAGAGAGGATCACAGGTATGAAAATCAAGTCCTGGAGTGATGCAAAAAAAGTAGCTCTGAAGATAAATTCCATGGGTGCAAAAAATGTCATAATAAAAGGTGGACATATGCAAGACGATAAGGTAACCGACCTCTTACTTGAAAACAAGAAATTTCACATGTTTTCTCAAAAGAGGCTTCCGCGAGAAAGTCATGGTGGAGGATGCATATTTTCTGCCGCACTTTGCGTAAATATAGCCAAAGGAAAGAGCCTGTCTGAATCTACAAGTCTTGCACAAAAGATTTCGTTTGAATCCATCAAGAATTCTACAAGAATTGGAAAAGGTCTATCTATTGCAAGACAAAAAAACGCTGACATGATAGAAGATGATCTTTCCATAGCCATCAATCAATTTGTCAACATCAAAGGAATTCACGGTCACATACCAGAAGTACAGACAAATTTTGTGTTTTCTAAACCTTGTCCAGAATCTATTTTTGATATACTCGGTCTTGAAGGGCGTATAGTCAAAACAGGAAAATTGGTCGTAGTAGCAGGTACACTCAAGTATGGAGGCTCAAGACATGTAGCCAATGCAGTTCTTGAGGTGGCAAGAAAGTTTCCCTCAATAAGATCTGCTGTTAACATCAAATACGACAACAAGACAATCAAAAAAGCTATTGTAAAGAGACTTTGTGTCACATATTATGACAGAGTTCTAGAATCACATGATACTAAAGTTACTGAAGGAAAAACTATATCGTGGGGGATAAAGAGTGTAATTGAGAAACTCAAGAGCCCTCCAGATATCATATATCATAGAGGAGATGTTGGAAAAGAGCCGATGATCTTGCTATTTGGCAAAACTCCAAAAGATGTCTTGACAAAGCTTGTCAAGATTGGGTAGAATATTTTTATCCTTCAAAATAAATACTACATTCTTAGACTACATCTCATGAAGGCTGTAATCTTGGCCGGTGGACTTGGAACAAGACTTCAGCCCTACACTACATTTCTGCCAAAAGCTATGCTACCACTTGGAGAGAAACCACTCTTGGAACATTTGATTGAATGGATAAAGAGCGGTGGTGTCGATTCATTTGTCTTATGTGTGAGTTATTTGAGAAGAACAATAGAGGATTATTTTGAAGATGGGAGCAGATTTGGTGTAAAAATAGAGTATGCAGTTGCAAATAGACCGCTGGCAACAGCAGGACAATTAAAAACAGCACAAGAGTTTATCGATGATACTTTTGTTTGTGTATACGGAGATTCAATTTTTGAATTTAGTTTGAAAAACATGATTAATTATCATAAAAAGAAAAAAGCCTTTGTGACGATGGGGTTGTCCGAGTACAAGACCAAGATTCCATATGGATTCATAGAAATGGACAAGACTAACAGGATCAAGACATGGCAAGAAAAACCCGATGTGAAAGGGAATATCAACACAGGATGTTATGTAATGGAGCCTTGAATTTTTGAGTTAATTCCACAAGGCAAGCCCTATGGAATGGACCTTGTTATTCACAGCGCATTGGCTAAGAAGAAAAGGGTAAGTGGATATTTGATTAAGAATGGATTTATCGACATAGGCGACAAAGCTTCCTATCGGCGCGCATACCAACATTATTTGGAAAGGCTTGGCCAGATCTAAGTCTTAAACCATGACCGAAATTAAGATACGCAAGCTCCAGAAAAAAGATCTCTTCAATGGATTTCTGCATTCGCTTGATTCGCTTAGGAATACAAGTAGTATGAGTCCAAGAAAAGCTCAGGCCATATTTGATAAGATTTCTGAGAATCTAAATGAGGTAGTATACGTTGCAGTAATGGATTTGAAAATCATAGGTGCGGCAAGTATCATAATTGAACAAAAATTCATACATAACGGAGGGAAGGTTGGCCACATCGAAGATGTTGTGGTTGCAAAAGAATTTCAAGGAAAAGGGATTGGTCAAAAAATAGTGCGCTCCCTACTGAAATATGCACAAAAACAAGGTTGTTACAAAACCATTCTTGATTGTACAGATGATCTTATTCCTTTTTACAAAAAATTAGGATTCAAGTTACATTCTAATTCAATTAGATTTGATCATCTGTCAAAAACGTAATCTCTTTTTGGTCTAGGCTTTAAGCGAAATAGAAGACCGCCAGTTATCATGACAGGTATGGATACGCCCATAAATATAGTTGGAGTAAGTGAAAGTTCTGGAACTACGTATGCTGCAGATATCTGTGGTATCAAGGTATTGACGTAGTTCATTCCAATTAACATCACAGCTCCTCCAGCAATGATAAGGGAACCGCAAAGTATTGAACCATATCTGCGTGCCAACAAAAATGAAGAACCTGCAAGTATCAGTGCAGGTGCTCCACTAATTGAAATAAATTCTAGAACCGATGATGAAGGATCTATATCATACGATGGATTTTTTAGAAAATGCGATATCGATATCAATTCAGCTACAAATAGTACAAACATTGCGAAGCTAGCTGCAGCCACCCATTTTTCAACTGCCACAGTTATTC
>JBARDK010000183.1:0-8873 GCA_049795075.1 Nitrosotalea sp.
GTTGAATTTTACACATTTATCATTAGGCATTATTGGTCTATGGCACGAACTGCATACTGGTAAAGTAATAGACGATGACATGTTAGAAGCTGGAATTTCTACCGAATTTATATCTTCCCTATGGATAGATGTACATTCAACTCAATAATCGTCTCAATTCATTTCCTAAAATTGCCTGAATAGCTTTTACAGATCCCTTTACTCCTAAAAGTTTTGCAACCGATACTGTGTGGAAATCAAAACTTCCCTCTTTTGAAATCTCCTCTAGCACTTGAGGAGTTATTGATTCAAAAAGATCATTGATTGATTTGTTGTCAAGTCTTTCAAGAAGAGATCTGGCAAGAAGCATCTGCTCAAACTCTTTTCCAAATTTATCTGACCATTCTTTCTGATATTTCTGCAACTCTTTTTCTTTCCCAGATTCCAAAAATTTGGATATGGCATTTCCAGCTAAGATTCCACCAAGTCCTGAAGAATAAATTCCACCTGCCGTCGTGGGTTTTGCCTGTCCTGCCGCATCTCCGACAGTTACTATGTTTCTTGTTACGAATTCCTTGATTGGACCCTTTATCCATATTGGCGCAAATATCTTTCTCACAGTGGAATAGTTACCTTTTTGCTTCAAAAAGTCTTCTAGCACTGCTGCTGGGTTGATTCCCTTTCCGGCAACTCCAACTTTTGCTTCGTCGCGCCTAGTTGGTATTATCCATGCAAAGAACCCAGGATATTTTTCTTGATCAAGGTATACTTCTACTTGTTCCTTGTCAATCCAATCTGCATATACCTCATATTGTGCAGATTGTAGTGTCCCTGTACGATCCTTGTGAATTAAAGAAGAGACACCTCTTGCATCAACTATGATCTTACACTTGATATCGCCATCAGTCGTCCTAACACCATCTTTGGTTATTTCTCTAAGTGATGATCTTACTCGTATTTCTGCACCATTGACTTTGGCTTGGTGCGCAATTTGTTTATCAAATTCTCTTCTATCAAGTACGATGACCTGTTGCGGTCTTGCATCAAGTATAAAGCTCTTTCCTGATGGTGCTACCATACGTGCTGATCTCACCTTGTTATCAAGTGTAGCTCTCATTGGAATGATTCCAAGATCATCCATGGCTGATATGCTCACAAGTCCCCCACAGTGTTCTGGGGTCCCAATTTCATGGTCTTCTTCTATGACAAGGACTTTGTGACCTCGTATGGCAATTTCTCTTGCACACAAGAGTCCTGCTACACTTCCACCTGCAACAACTACATCGTAATCCACACCTTGTTACTTTTTATCATTTATTTATATCAAACATTGTGCCAAGAAACATCTCTTGCCTCTTGTTTGGAATACAACCGCGTGTTTGTAAAAAACAGAACAAATTTCTATGTTCTTCAACTGTTGAAGATTTTGCGTCTCAAGTCAGTTATTGTCTATGACAAAAATACTTTCAATTCAAAAGTTTAACATGTACTACTATCATTCCAAATTCATATGGGTACCATTAAACAAGTAATAGTGGTAAGAAAGGATCTTGGCATGGGCACTGGAAAGATTGCCGCCCAAGTGGGGCATGCGTGTGTTCTAGGTGCAGAACATGTGAGAAAATCTCATAGGGAATGGTATGACGCATGGCAAGAGTCTGGTCAAGAAAAAGTAGTACTCAAAGTTTCAAGTTTATCTGAATTGGAAAATGTAAAAAAACATGTAATCTCTCTTGGTCTACCCTGGTCAGAGGTAACCGATGCGGGTCATACTCAGATTGAACCTGGAACAGTGACCTGTATTTCTATAGGGCCTGCTCCAGAAGACACAATCGATAAGGTCACACAAAGTCTGAAATTGCTTTAGACCTGTTTTTCACGATCTCTTACTTTTGCATCAAATGTAGCTGTGATATTCTGTCCAGGCTGTGCATTGCATGGTGGTATCTTTACGACAAAATGATCATGAGTCTCAACATAACAGCCGCTCTGGTCTGATGCCTTCACTGTAACTTCCTCAGTTACCATGTTGGGGATGAGATTCCAAAATGGGAAAACCGCTGTGGTCATAACTACAATTGCTGCTGCAATTCCGCCAAATATGAGCAGTTTCTCATTCATACATCTGATCGAAAGTAATCCCGTATTTAGCATTATTGCGTCTATTGTGACATTATTTGCAAAGAGTGGGAATATTAGAAATCCTCTTAAATCCTCTAGTTATCGAAGAATTCTGTGTTCGTAGCTGTAGTTGAGATTCAACTGAAAAATGGAACGACAGAAGAATTCAAAAAATGGATAAATGAATCCAACAAGGATCTTGCCAAGTTTGATGGATTTGTTAACCGAAGATTGCTGGTAACTCGTACTGGTAAACATGTCATATTGGTAGAGTTTGAGAGTCAGGAAAAGTTTGAAAAAATGCATCAAACACAAGAGCATTTTAGAATTCAATCAAAGGGCCATTCATACATGGAGACTCCTCCTAGGCCAATATTTTACGAAGTAGTTAACAATTAACAAAAGTTCTACATCCATCATTTCCTGTGCGTGAAAGCAATTTTTTGGTCTAATTATGGGATTTTTGGTTTATATTGAATAAGAAAAGGTTTGGCCAAGACGCATCTTATAGATAATGAATCTTCATGTGATTTTTGTGCACTGTCTCAAATTGAGTAACATGGCCACAATGAACACACGAAAAAAACTGGTCTGAGACACCTTGCGGCGGTGGCTCTATCTTATATCCGTCAAGTGCCACTACTGAAATAACATTATTTTTCTGTATTACTGCAAAGTGTTTTTCGCATCCCAAAGATGCAAGGAACATTTTGATTGCTGTGATGACATTTGCAGCGTTGATCTCCTCATCCTCTATGGGGGCAAGAACAAACTCGCGTGACTTTAAGGCAGGAACTGCTCCTACCTGATCAGAAGCATATACAGCTAATGCTGATTTTATGGGAAGAATATCTTTACAGTTAACAGTAATCATATCATATGCAAAAATGGCACTTTATTTTAGTTTAACAAAATTCTTCCCATTCTGGGGTTTTCTTCAAAACAGAAAAATTACTCTTATAAAGTATCTCCCTTTTACCTGCCTCATTTATGGTGCCAATTCTGCGTATTACTTTATAGTCAAGTAATTTTTGCATCTTTCTATAAGCTGTGCTTGTAGGTATGTTACATTCTATGCAAAGTTGGGTTGTAGATTTTGGAACTGTCATAATTGATTTCAATATCATTCTATTAGATCTGTCTGACAAGAGATCTTGCATCCCCTCATCATTAACATCTTCAATCTCTAGCATTACTCTTAATTTCGCCTCTTTGATTTAATGGGTTACTTAACTAAGTTACCTAGTCTTTTTGTACGTGTCTTCTTTTAGTATTTTAAAAAAACAATTAGATTTGCTGTGCTGTATCGGGAATGCGCTGGTTAATCATCTTGGATAGACCTCTCATATAATTTTGAGCAAAAGTCGTTACAGGCTGGGAAGAATACCATATGCATCCCAACACTTCGCAGTCGTGGCATGTCTTTGCAATCTCCCACTGTGGGGCACTCCAGATTTCATCCACGCTCTTTTCAAGAAGGTTGTAAGTGTTTTCTGGTTTACTATACTTCCAACATGGTACCATGACT
Source organism: Nitrosotalea sp. (assembly GCA_049795075.1). Taxonomy (GTDB): domain Archaea; phylum Thermoproteota; class Nitrososphaeria; order Nitrososphaerales; family Nitrosopumilaceae; genus Nitrosotalea. The sequence continues at coordinate 3,629 of JBARDK010000183.1, forward strand.
GTACCATTTCCATTTACAAAGATGCTTTTCCAAACTCCACACTCATCATACATACCACGTCCATGCTCAATTATCTGTTCAAAGTATTGCGGTGGGATCATGACTTGAGGATCTTCTTTGCTATGTATGTGTTCAAGTACACTCTGACAAACTTTCACAATGGTATCTCTATCAGGAAGCAGAGAATAATCTACATCTGATCTATCTTCTACAAAGGTTAGAGAAACTGAATTTATGCCAATCTCTTTTGCTCGCTTAAAATATGATTTGTCAATGAATTCTTCTGTGTTAAACTTGGTTATGACAGAATTAAAATAATGTGGGACCTTATGCTCTGTCAACAATTGCAGGTTTTGCATTACGCGTTGATACATCTGCGGTGTAACTCCGCGAACTTTGCAATAAGATTCCTCAAATACTGAATCTATACTGCATGTAATGAACTGAATGTACTTTTTTAGCTCATCAAGATCAATTGTATGTATCAATGAACAGTTTGTAATCAGTGTAATCGGTAATTTGAGGTTGTACACATGGCGTACAAGCTCCATGAAGTCTGGCCTGCTTGTAGGTTCTCCCCCCTCTATTATGGACCAAATGCAATACTCTGCAACTTTATTGAAAATCTGCTTCCATTGATCAGTTGTCAAGTCGTTTTTACTTGCAAACTTTAACTGTCCTTGCTTGTCTGAATCTCCAAATGGGCACATGGGACAAAAGTAATTACAATAATGAGTGAGGCTAAAAACTGCAATCAGAGGTCTCCTTCTTCCAACTGCTCTGTTCAAAGACCACTTGCCAACTCTGTTGATTGTCCTAACTACGTCTACGACCATATTCTTAGTGTATTTCTAATTCTATTAAAATTTTGGAATTTTGTGTTGTTTTTTAAAAGGTATTCGCTACTTTGAATTAATTTATTTAAAAGCACAGCCTAGTTTTCACATGCGATCTCTGACTTATGTGATAGTTTTTGCCGCTGCAATTTTTACAATATCTTTCCTGCTCGTACAGGAAAATGTCATTCAACCAGGACATGACCAAACTTTTGTGCTATCAAGTTCTGCATTTGAAAATAATGGAACAATTCCGTCACAATATACATGTGATGGTGGTAGCATCTCGCCACCTCTTACAATATCTGGTGTTCCACAAACTGCAAAAAGCCTTGCGCTAACTGTTGTTGATGTTGATGCACCAAGAGGACCATTTACTCATTGGACAATGTGGAACATTTCAACCAATAACATCATGTTCTCTGCAGGCGAAGATATTATGTTTCCTCAAGGAGTCACAAGTGCTGGAACTCATGGCTACAAAGGACCCTGTCCCCCATCTGGTACTCATAGATATTTCTTCACACTTTATGCCCTGGACACTAGTCTTAATCTTGATCAGAATACAACAAGAAGTGATTTGGAACAAGCTATGAATGTACACGTTATTGACAAGACTGAACTGATGGGAAGATATTCCAGAAGCTGACTTTATTCCATGACTGTATCTGTGTGAGGCAAATCACACGCTAACCAAAAATTATAAATACGTTTAGGAGATTACGGAGTACACGGCTATGACATTAGCCTTGAAATGAAAAGTTTCTAAACCGCATCGCTTGGTGCTGATAATGTCTACCTAATGGAAATTAATAGGTAGACAAATGAACACAAAAATCAAAAACAAAAATGTTGCGGGAAAACAACCACGTACTAGTCAGGCATGAAAATGATAGATCTGGTATTTCTTGCAGCGGGGGGAATGGCAGGAACTTTCCTAAGGTATGGTATTACAAAATCACCACTATTACTTGGTGCATTACCTGTAAACGTATTGATTGTAAATGTCATTGGAAGCTTTGTTCTTGGCGCATTTGCAGTCTTTTCACAGCAATGGAATCTTGATGAAAAATACGCATTGCTTGTAGCAATCGGGTTTTGTGGAGGACTGACCACAATGTCATCATTTGCACTTGAAACTTCAAATCTAATTGATAACAAACAATACTTGATAGTTGCAATTAATGTCATGACTAATGTAGGATTGTCGCTTGGAGCCATATTCGGTGGCAGGACTTTAACTAGTGTGATTCTGGGTGGAGGATTTAGATGAGAACTCTAGACATGTGGTCGCTTGTGATAAGAATAAAACGTAATGACACATTCAAGGGAAAACGTGTTCATAACGTGATATTGGATATTCTAAAGAAAGGGGACATTTCTGGCGCTACAGCGTGGACAGGAGTATCTGGATATGGTAAAAGAGGCAAATCCAATTTTCAGATAGAGGGAATATCAGTTAACATGCCACTAATAATAGAGATAATTGATGATCTGGAAAAAATCGAAAGTATACTGCCAGCGATTAAAGAAATTATTGGAGATAACGGTCTTGTTACTGTACATAAAACAGGCGTGGTATAGTTCAACTCGGAATCCAAACCATTTCATCTGTTAGTGCATGATGTCACATTGAATGTCATAACTGTTTGATATCACTCCACAAGATATTTTACTAGTTGCGAATTCTCACAAGTAAAATGAAATCAATCAACTACACATTACTTGGCGATGAATCAATAGCCAAGGATTTTGGCAAAAAAGGCACTGCTACTGATATTACCATATATGATAAAAAAGACGCAGATTTTGTAAAAACATGGACCATACCTACGGGATTTCCTGAAAAAATTCCTCCGCTTCTTCAGGCAATAAACATGGGGGAGTATGTCATTTTCCATGTATCAAAACTTGATAAATTCACAGGCGAGCAGATTGTTGCACTTGATGTACTCAGAAAGAACAAAGGATTACTAACTCACTCTTATGAGGTAGACAGAGAAAAACTCCTTTTGATGATAAAAGGAACTGTTGTGGAACAATACAAACTGGTGGAACTGTCAGATCTTAGAAAGGAAATGGATTCTCTGGAACCAGTATCTCATGAAGGAAATACCAGAATTCCAATTGATCATTGTTTTGATGTAAAAGGTGTAGGTACCGTCATACTTGGCAAAGTTGCACAAGGTAAAATCAAGGCATATGATAAACTCAAGATATTGCCAAAAGGAGATGAGGTCGTGATCAAATCAATCCAGATGCACGATGATCCAGTCGAAGAGGCGGTATCACCAGCACGAGTCGGGCTTGCAGTAAAGGGGATTGTATCTGATGATGTTCAAAGGGGGGACCAATTGTGTGTTGGTGATGAAATCAGTGTATCGCAAGATATCGCATTAGATTATTTACAAAATAAATTCTTCAAGGACAAGCTGACAGAAAACCAGACATTTCTTGTCAATATTGGTCTACAGACAAGAGCTGCTAAAATAATATCTCTTAACCCAATGAAACTTTCCCTCAATAAACCAGTAGCAATTGTAAAAAATGACATTTGTGTAATTCTAAAACCTGAATCACAGACAATACGTATAGTGGGAAGCGGATCAATTATTGTGTAATCGTTATATGATAATATACAATGTTTTTGACATACATGTTTAGATCAACCATTATTTTTCTTCTCAAATTTTTTCCTCAGCAAACTTATGAGTTAGTTGTACGTATGTAACACATGGATGCAAACCTGAATGAAATTTTCTGGCCTGAAATTTTGGACAGGTTTACGAACAAAACTGGCAGAAAAATGGCCAGATTTAATCTTGATTAAATATTTAACCGATATCAGGCATCTTGCATTAAAAATAGCATACGACATGAACTAAAATATCTGTAGATAATTACTGTTGGCATACATGGCTAATTTTGATATGGTTGCCTTTATCTCATGGTCGTCTATTACAGCTATCTTTGTTGTCGTAACAGGGCTAGCTTATAAGAAATTTGTAAAAAGAGACAGAGATGAATCACCTCCGGCTTGAGAAAAAAGGCCTGCGTGGGCTTGCTATCGCAGAGAGTTTTCGCGAGACTGATTTAAAATCAAAACTGGCTGGAGTTGTGATGCGAAGAGACTTTATAATTGATGGATTTGTTTTTGGTAAAGCCACAATTGAAGGGGATGATGCTACTGATGCCATGATATCAATGTATGAGAATCTAGATCGTAATGACATTAGCTTCATTCTGGTCTCAGGATTGATCATCTCAATGTATAACATAGTTGACATGAAAAAACTATGGAAAAAAATCAAAATGCCAATTATTGGCGTTACATATGAAGAGTCTGATGGAATGGAAGAAGCAATTAGGCATCACTTTCCAGATTCTTACGAATCCAAAATAACACAATATCAAAATCTTGGTACAAGGACCAAGATATCATTGCATACAAAACATGACATTTACCTCAGGGTGGAAGGATGCGACATAAAAGAAGCGAAAAAGCTACTTGACGCATTTACGTTACAGGGAGCAATACCTGAACCATTAAGAGTAGCTCAAATTCTTGCCAAAGCAGAACTGGATTTGACGTCTTGACTCTACTTTCGCTCTTCCTTACTCACAATCCACCTGCTATTTGTTAATCGTGAAGAGGTAAACTCGATCTGTCCTATCACACGATCTCCCTTTCGTACAATTCCATATTCATTGCGTGATGATACTTTGATAATCAATCGTATTGGCGTATATCCGCCTTCTATGACCTTGATCTTGAACCGCTTGCTTGCTCTAACAGTCAAGCTACGTGCAGTCTTTGACTCTCCAATCCATGAAAACATCTCAAAAATACCAAAATTTTTGGTAGTTATCTCATAATCGTACAGCCTAGCTTCCAATTTCAAATCTAACCTCTTTACCTCTCCATTTATCCAGTCTACGACCTGTCTTCCATAGCCTTTTTCAATTCCAAAAGATTCTGCATCTGCCAATTTTTGATACTATTTGTAAAACAGTTGAATATAATTCAAAAGTGATTATATCAGATATATTAGTCACAACAGACTCTGAGAAATAGTTGCCCAGGACTGCCTCAGACATAAGAAAAGCCATAGAATCTAACTGGAACGAATATCTGTCAAAATATGCCAATCTGTTTTCTTCAAATTATGTAGAGGGTTCTAGCCCGCCTTCAGTTTTTGTTGGCTCTTATGGATATCCAAAAGTCTTGGTAGGACCAATGGTGCCTCCAATCCACGGCAATACGCTTGTTATGGACTTGCCTGAATCTTGGATGGGAAAGAGCTTGGAGGATATTGTGAACTATAGGCTATCACTGGTACGAGGAATCAAAGCAGTTCCTATAAAAGAACCTCGGGGAAGATATATTGAAAGTTTACAAGAGCTTGCAA
>JBARDK010000184.1:0-6498 GCA_049795075.1 Nitrosotalea sp.
GTCACTGTACTTTATCTGGTATTCAAGATTCATCACGATGTTAATTGCGGCTGCCTCAAATATTACCGGGTCCCATCCAAATTCTGGCAAAAGTCCAAACGATGCTATTGTTGCATGCTCCTTGGTATCCTTCTTTATGTATTGCATAAATGCACTGGCAAATGAACTTCCAGTTCCTCCGCCCATTGCAAAAGGTATTGTAAAGCCTCTGACTGGTTCAGGCGATAGCCCAGATAATTGTTTTTGCAAATCATATTTTTGAGTTACTTCGTTGGCAAATCTGCTTCTTCCTTCAGCCCAGTTTCTTGCAGCACCACCTGCCCCGTGGATTACATGTTTATCGCGAAGCGCAAACAGATCAGGATATGATTGTAGTATCAGATTAGCTGCTCTTGGATCCAGATCAATCAATAACGCCCTTGGAATCAGCGGAATATCGTGTCCCCCATAAGAATTTGGAAATCGTAAAATCGTACTGCCATATCTTTTCAAAACGCGAGACTCGTCCTTTTCTCCTTTTAGCGTAGGCTTGAGAGGGTCAGCCCCTACATCAATCAATAATCTTCTGTACGTTTCTGCGCCCAGACCTATTCCGCAATGACCAAAACATGTCATCAATACCGGTGCGGGTGGTAGTGGGGCATTAAGATTTGACAATACTAATCACCATACTACCGAGAACTGCTCACTTTAATCGGATAGTGTAAGATTGTAAAGTCGATACTTGATTGTTCTAGACATGCAAATGAGGTTATTACGCTTGAATATATCATACGTATGACAAATGGTTCTTTTTGAATTTAAAATTTAAGAAGAAATCATTCTTTTAAAAAAAATTTAGAGTTCAGATATAGCTTTTTTCAATTCTCGGAACTCATCTGCTGTTATTTTTCCTTCTGCAAGCCTTATCCTGAGAAGTTCGAGTGGATTGTCTGTTTTTACCCCTTCTGGGATTTTTGGGTTGGTTTCAGTGTTATTTCCCTGTGACTCTTCAGAAATCAGGCTTTGAATGTACTTGTAATCAGACATATAGACTGGGTTTTTCTGTTTTATCAAATCCAATATTTCACGCAATCTCTTTGTATCTCCCTTGCCAGAAGCAAGGAGAGTTTTCACGTCTTTTAGAAAGTCTTCTGACATGTATTATTTCACAACTGCCTTGAATCGTAGATCATCTTTTAGTCTATTAAATGCCGAGTCCTTAACCGCCCATCCCTTTATCGTCTTTCCATAGTAAAGTATTGCCTGTGCAAGTAATTCGAGTGCCTCACGGTCCTCACCGAGTTCTGCCTTGCTTCTTGCCTTGGAATAGATTACCGTACCATTTTTTGGATTGTCTTTTAGGACTTTGTCAAACAATACAATTGCATCTTGGTGTTTGCCAAGCTCTGCAAGACTTGTGGCCTTGTAAAACAAGGCTTCAAAATTTTCTGGCTCTTTTTCTATCACCTTGTCAAAACACAATAATGCGTCACTGTGTTTCTTCTGCTTTCCAAGTACAAGACCCTTAAAGTAAGTGGCAGAAACATTCTCAGGTTCAATAGATAAAGACTTGCTGAAACATAGAAGGGCTTCATCATACTTTCCAACGCCTATTTCTGCAATGCCCTTGTTGTAGATAACTGGCACGTAAGTTGGATCCACTTTCAATGCCTTGTCATAGAAGTTTATCGCTCGTTCAAATTGTTGTTGTTCAGCATACAAATTTCCCAGATTGTTCAAAGCCAATACGTGGTTTGGGTCTTTCTCAAGCATTTTTTCAAAACATGCAACTGCGTCTTTAGTTTTCTTTAACTGAATAAGAGATAATCCCTTGTTGTATAACGCATCCACATTTTGCGGATCTCCCTTTAGAGCCTTGTCAAAAAAAGATATTGCACTCTTGTGCTTGCCTAGTTTGGCATAACTCTTGCCTTCCGATATTATTCCAGTAGATTCGCTTTGATTTTGTGTCAATTTTATACTATGATTAGTATCGATAGATTATTTGATGATTTAAGTTTACACCAAGTTAACTTCAATAAACTAAATTAAATCCATGTACCAAGCATGATTTTGACAATCTTGCAATTACAATAAATTTTTCATAATGGTGCAATGATTTATTGTGGTACCGCAGTTTCAGGAAATGCCTTCTTGATGTATCTCGTTAGCAATGGGTACTGGACTATCAGAGACGAGAGGACGACTCCGAATGTTATAGGCTCCAATATGTCCTTGAAATTGCTATCTGGGAGAGTTGCTACAAGTGCAACAGACAGAGCACCCCTCATTCCACCTAACATTACTACATGACGCCATGCATTTGGCCACTTTTCGTGTGTAAATCTATTGGTTGCAGCAAGTATTGGATATGTGGATGCAGCTCGTGCTACCAATACCGCGCCAAATGCCATTGCAATCAATGGCAGGTTCTTTCCCATATTTTGAATATCCATGCTCAATCCAAGATACAAAAAGGCCACCGAGTTTGCAAAAAAGGCAATCATCTCCCAAAAGTTCGAACTGTACACTAGTGTTTTTTCGCTCATTATTCCCTTTCCCTTCATAACCAAATTACCAAAGTACAGTCCAGCGGTAGCTGCTGCAACTAGACCAGAAAGTTGCAATGCATTCGCAACAACCACAGAACCAAACAAGACAGCAACAGAAAGCGCAGTCTCTGCGAGTGGCTCATCCATGAGCTTGAAGAGGAATCTTGCGCCCACTGCAAACCCAAGCCCTACAGCTATTCCACCAAAAAATACGAGTGCAAAGTGACCCATCTGTTCTAAAATGCTGACGTTTATCTGCCCAATGGTCTCTGTCGATTCAAGTGCAGAGCCTTGAGCCAGAGCTATTGCTACGATAGAAGAAAATATGATAAGACCCGCGGCATCGTTAAAACTGGCTTCTGACTCCATAAGCATTGTCAATGCCCTTGGCACCTTGACTTTTTTGAATACTTGAATTACAATTGCAGCATCGGTTGGTGCAATCAACGCAGCAAATGCAAACGCAACAATAATTGGTAATCCCGCAACATATGATAATAAGAATCCCCCCACTAATGTTGCAAGAACCACACCGAGTGTGGCAAGCAATAATGATGATATCCTTACTGTCTTGAATTGTTCACGATCTATTTTCATCATGGCTTCGTAGATTAGAGGTGGCACGATAAAATACAGAATTAATTTTGGGTCCACATGGAACTTGGAAGTATCAAAAATGCCAAATCCTGATGTGTGTACAAGTGATACTGCTATTCCTATTCCTACCAGAACCATAGTATATGGCAGTCTAATCTTTTTGGCAAGCAATGAGGCAAGGAAGATCATACCAAGAAATATTGGAATGACCCATTCTGTTCTAAGCAATGTACCTATGCTTATGTCAGCCATCCCTACCTTCATGGTATCAAATTATAAAAACAGTTCCAAAATTTTCTATAATCTCTTTTTACTTTTCTTTTTTTCTAATTTTGGCGTTATTGTCCAAATTCTTTTCTTACATTTTTGAGAAACTTGGCATGTATTCTGATCCTTTCAAGACTCTGAGCAAGTTTCATTTCAGTTCCTGGAACATGGTGCTTTGCAAAAAAGCTACGAACTTGTTTTTCATGTTCTATATCTGCCATGACAGATACGCTTCCAATGATTCTGTTAAGTAACGGATTACCTACACCAAATTTCTTGACAAGACCCTTCCAGTTCTTTTTAATCCATGGCCACACCAACACTTTTCCATATGGATTTGCAACCATCCTTGCAACTGGCATGAAGAGATTCTGTGTCCTTACCTCCTTTGATAATGCAAAGGCAAGAGTCTTGGCAAGTAGTCTCCCTTCCTTAAAGTTTGAAAGCGAGCCGAGAAATCTTATCTTCTCTTCCTGTGTTGATGCCTTGCGATACAGGCCAACCATTTGTTGATACGTGCTAGGGTTTCCATTCCATGCAACAGTAGAGTATACTGCGCTTCTCAGATCTGGATTTAGCGAGCCTGATCTGAGAGTATTTGAAAATCTAGACTTGGCCTCTTCCAATATTTCTTTATCATCTAGTTTTGCAAGAGAGATTATCAGACTGCTTCTCAATAGTGCATATGTAGGCTTTTCACCCTTGATTTTATCCCATCCTATCCTTTGGAATACAACATTCATGAAATATTGATTGAATTCTTTTATCTCATCCCAGAACTTTTCCTCTGAGAGCAAGATATACAAAAAGTTCAGAAATCCAATGATATCAGATAACACAACATAGTCGTCTTCTTCTTCGTAATGCCTTACAAAGTCCAGATAGTGCTTGAGAGGGTACTGGTTTGATATCACAAGTGCTGTCAAGTCATGATGGATGCTCCAGCGGTCAAGATTTGATATCTTCTTTTCCTCCACAAGCCTTCCCAGTTTATCTAACGCGGCCTCATCGTACCTTACCCTGTAGAATCCCTTCTGGCCATCATTTACCTTGAACCATCTGCCAGTATGTGGTACAGTGACAGGGCCGCGCATCATCATCTTTATTACCACTTTATCTTCCATCCTAATTGATATCGGGATTATCCAGTTTCCTGTATGCGACTTGCCGTCGTTTTCAAGCAAAAATCTCTTTTGCGATAATTTTATTTTTGAATCAACTGCTATTGCCTCAATTATAGGATATCCAATCTGCCTCACCCAGGTGTTCATCAACTGGCGCACTGGTTTTCTTGATGCGGTCCCTAAGGAATTCCAGAGATCTTCAGTTGTGGCGTTAGAGTATTCATGTTTTTTGAGATAGCTATGCATTCCCTTTTGGAAATTTTCTTCTCCGATGAAATCTTCTAACATCATGAGCACGCTTCCACCTTTATTGTAGCTAATCTCGTCAAATATCTGCCGAACCTCTGCCGGACTTTTTACATCAACATCTATTGGATGAGAAGATTTTAACGAGTCAAGACTTAGCCCTCCTGTCATCTCAGATATTAGAAACTGGTCCCAGAAATCCCATTCTGGATAAATCTTGTCTACTGCTTTTGTTGCCATGAAAGTAGCAAAACTTTCGTTAAGCCAGAGATCGTTCCACCATTTCATTGTGACAAGATTGCCAAACCACTGGTGTGCAATCTCGTGTGCTATTACTTCAGCAATGTGCTGCATTGTATCAGTGGATGACGTCTTTTGATCATACAATAGTACAGTCTCACGGAATGTAATTGCCCCCCAATTTTCCATTGCACCAGAGGCAAAGTCTGGAATTGCTATCATGTCAAGTTTTGGTAGTGGATATGCAATCTTGAAATATTTTTGAAAATATGACAGGAATTGTTTTGTAAATACAAGTGCCATCTTGCCTTGTTCTTTCTTTCCTTGGGTTGTGACAATTCTAACAAGTGTCTTGTCCAACTTGCCTTGCAAGAACTCAAACTCTCCCACTGCAAGATACAAAAGATATGTAGACATTACAGGGGTTGTGTCAAATCGAAATGATGTCTTCTTGCCAAGCTTCTTCTTTGATACAACAGGCATGTTTGAGATTGCAGTTAGATTATTGTCTACTACAAGTGATACATCAAATGTTGCCTTGGCTTCTGGCTCATCCCAGCACGGAAACGCGCGTCTTGCATCTGCTGCCTCAAATTGGGTAGTTGCAAGGTGTTTTTCTTTTCCCTTGTACTCGTATTTGCTCCTGTAAAAACCGACCAGTTTGTCATTTAGTGTGCCTACAAAATTAATCAAAAGTACCGCCCTGCCAGATATTTTTTCAGGTATATCTAGAACCAGTTCTTCGTTTTTCTCGTCAAGCCTTACTTTTGCCTTTATCTTTTTTTCATTCCAGAGTACAGTACAGTCTTGAATCTCAAGTTCTGCCGAGTGCAGGATTATCTGCCGTGTTGGTCTTGATATCTTTATGAGAATTTTCTCTTTTCCTCTAAACTTGAATCTGTCAAAGTCTGGCTCAAATTCCAGATCATAGTTAATTGGTAAAACTGGTTTCACAAGATTTGGTTCTAAGATACAAGTAATATACCTTCTAATGCAGAATATGAAATAAAAAGTGCAAGAAATGCACACTAAAGAATACTATTGCAATTGATTTTACTGTCTTCCCAGTTGTCATCGCAATAGAATATTTTATAATGTTATATTTTTTGGTTCCAGCTATGATGGATACTATATCCCCAATTATTGGAATCCATGGAGAGAGAAAAATTACTGTACCCCAGCCGTACTTTGTCATTATGTTTACGCTTTTTTGTTCATATTTTGGAGTAGATTTTCGAAATTTTCCTATCAACCTTCCATTATACCCAAGATAGTATGCAATGTAACCACCAATTATGGAGCCAATTGTCAAAACCACAAAGACATGAAACGGTTTTGCGCCTCCCAAAAGCAGAGTCGAGGTGGTAATCTCAGTTGGAATTGGAATGAATGAAGAGAACATCCCATTGAAGAAAAGACCGACAAGACCATATTTTATGAACACGGTATCATGAAATATTGCATGTATGACATCCCATAGAACCATCGCC
>JBARDK010000185.1:0-2000 GCA_049795075.1 Nitrosotalea sp.
AAAAAATGAATTTCAGCAACTTGGAAGAAATAAAAAAATGCGCTTTATGCAATAGTTCTTTGGATCATGAATACCATCCCATGGATACATGGAACGTCAAGGGATTTTTATGTAGCAAGTGCTATTCCACAAAACTCGCTGAATATTATCCAGGTACTCATGAAAGAGTTAACAAGTCAAACTAGAAACCAACCAGTCTTTATCTGAGATTTATCGGATGCATCACCTATTCCGGTAGCATATCTCCATACGTATCTAGCCCTAGTTTCCATCTTGCTCTTTATTTTGGCAAGCGATTCAAGTTCAGAATGAATATTTCCAGTGGGATTGGAACAGCTTTCACAAAATTTGCATTTTGGATCCAGAGTTGTAGGCTTGGATTCCATCAACGGATAGGCCCTACAGGCAAGCGGTCTATCTTGGTATATTTTGCATTTGTATCCACCATGTGGTGATCTGTCGTTGCTTTCAGTATCAAGAAAAGGGCATGTATTTCCATCAAGTTCCTTTCCCATTAGTTGATATGCAAGAATTTCATCTGGCTTGTCATTTTTTTCCGAAACCCCTATTCTGGGAAGAATTGTTGCTGTAACAGAGTGCTTTTTTGCCAAAAATTCTATTTTTTGTTTCTCATCAGGTAAGATGAGCACTCCTATTTTGCCAAATTGTACCGATGGATAGTATTCTCTTTCTATACAGCATTTAGAACACCCTTCTACACAGGAAAAGTCCAATACAGTATAGATGTTGAAAAGGGATAAAACCTATTTCATGGCAGAATCATTTTGAGACAACAGATATTCGCAAGAAAGCGTAATACCCTTATATCACCTTGCCTTATAAGTACCGAACATGGTTACGTATAGATCTAGTATGCAGATAGTGCGAGATCTGCTCTCTGTCACAGAAGAAAGTGGCGTAAGCGGCATCAATGTAACAGCACTTCTAACAAAGGCTAACTTATCACATTCAAGACTCTCCAAGTTTATCGATAACCTAACTGGCGCAGGTCTAATAAACAAGATAGAGTTTGATGGCAAAAATACGTTTGTCATAACCTCAAAGGGCAAGCAATACCTAGAAACCTATGTACAATTCCAAAGTTTGGCTGATTCTTTCGGCCTAGAACTCTAAGTGGCCTTACTAAATTTTTAATTTTAAAAATCTCCAGTTTTGAAGTTATTTGTAATTTTCAAGAAATAGTCATTTCAGGTCTATGATATAATTTCAAAAATACCATGTTATAGAATATTGTATTTACAAAAAGATGCAATGGATCATTTTTCTAAAGTTTTTGACAATTTTTTTAGATCAGAATTAGATCGATAGGTCAGGTATAAGACAAGCGACAGATCTATAAAGGCGTAGTCTGGCTTATGTTTGGGGAGTATAGGCGTGACAGAACTAATAATATGGTGGAAAGGACTTGCAAAAGAACTGGAGTTAGACATAGAAACTCTCGATGATGGACAAGAAAGAAAGAAACAATTTTGAATTTTTTGCCAGTTCAGTACAGTAACAAGTATTTGGTAGTTTTTTGAAAATTTAATTTTATGAGCCTCGAGTGGGATTCGATCCCACGGCCTAACGCTTACGAGGCGTTCGCTCTACCAGGCTGAGCTATCGAGGCATTGGTTCGCAATGTCATCAGAGTTTATAAAAAGCCTTTGCGCTTTGGATTCATTGAAGGTAACAATTTCCGGAGTACGCGGAATTTTTGCTGATGATCTTAATATCAAAGACATAATACATTTTTGCCGTAATTTTTCACATCTCATAAAATCGAAAAGATGCATTCTGGCACGTGATACCAGACCGTCAAGTGAAATTCTTTCTCATGTTGCGTCTGCTTCGCTCATGGAAAGAGGCATTTCAGTGTACAATTTAGGGGTGGCACCTACCCCAGTTGCATTCAGAGAGTCAAGAAAATATGGAAGTGGACTAATAGTAACATCTTCCCACAACCCCCTAGAATGGAATGGGCTAAAATTCATCATAGA
>JBARDK010000186.1:0-9520 GCA_049795075.1 Nitrosotalea sp.
GCACAGCGTATTGATATTTCAAGACTAGTTCAACTCAAGGGCCTCATTGGCGGCGGCATACTCTTTGTTTTTGCGCTAGCTATCAAGATTCCAGTAAATATAACATCCATAGAAATTCCAAATATACTTCTAGTTGGAATGGTAGGTTTCGGTATCTCGCTCTACCTATTTTTACACAGTCTTAGAAGAATAGGGACTGTAAAAACCATGTTAATCTATTCAACTGGCTCAGTATTTGGTTTGTTGTTTGCATCTATATTTTTACATGAAAAAATCGGATGGTATCAGATTTTGGCTATTGCATTAATGTTAACAGGCATCTATCTTGTTACAAAAGAAAGTCATAATGTTGAAAAAGTCCATCAAAATTAGCAATTAATTAAATTTCTTCAGTTAAACGGCAGTCATCATAATCTGATAAAATCCAGTGATTTCAACATTTTTGAGTTTTGTTGTGCGAAACAAAATATTATATGACTACTAACTATAATCCACATCCTTGGATAAGACTAGCGCTGTTTTAGGTGGGATATATTGCATAGTAGTATTAGTTTTGATATCTATTTTTGTTGCATCTCCATTCAAACTGGATGGTTCACATCAAATAGTTCAAACCAACCCATTTGATCAAACCGTGAAAGGTTCCCAACTGAGCTTGGCTGATCTTTTTGCCCAGTCTGATCAAGGTGTGGTTCAGATAATAGTTGACAAATCAAATGGTTCTTTATCTGACAGAGATCTTGGTTCAGGAATTGTTTATGATACAAGCGGTCACATTATAACAAATAATCATGTAGTACAAGATGGTACCAAGATTCGAGTTGTTTTTCACGATGGTGAATCATTACCAGCTACAATAGTTGGCACAGATCCATATGCTGACCTTGCAGTTGTCAAAGTAGTACCCAACACATATGTTTTACACCCTTTGCCGCTTGGAAATTCATCTGAGCTTAGGATTGGAGACCAAGTAGCTGCAATCGGAAATCCTTTTGGTCTTAGTGGTTCAATAACATCTGGAATAGTAAGCCAGTTAGGTAGACTTCTTGATCCTCCAAATAGCTCTTTTTCCATACCAAATGTTATTCAGACAGACACACCAATAAATCCAGGCAATTCTGGAGGTCCTCTTCTTAACATGCAAGGAGAAGTAATTGGCATAAATACTGCAATCCAGTCTGAGACAGGAGAATTTTCTGGCGTAGGTTTTTCGATTCCATCAAATACCATGAAGAAAATAGTTCCCAGTCTCATACAAACTGGTCACTATGAACATCCATGGCTTGGCATAACTGGGATAAGTGTAGACCCAGACTTGTCCAGTACTTTACAATTGTCAGTCTCGTCTGGTTTTATGGTTAATACAGTGGTACCAAATAGTTCAGCTGCAAAGGCAGGGCTTCATGGATACAAGGAAACAAAAACCATCAATGGTACACAGTATCAAGTAGGAGGCGACATCATAATAGCAGCTGACGGTCACCCTATTCAAAAAATTGAAGATTTGCTCAACTATCTACAAGATCAAAAGTCAGTGGGCGACAATATGACTCTGACAATAATTCGCGATGGTAAAACCATGCAGATTACTCTTACTCTTCAGCAAAGACCAAACCAGTTCTAGTACAAGAATAAATACAACCCCCCCTAAGCTACAAAACTAGTTGAGCGAGATAGTTCTAAATTCTGAATTATTAAACAAAGTATTTGACGGGAAAGAAATTACAAATACTGATGCATGTCAGATTTATCAGGAATCAGAAAGCAATCCATTTGAGATTTACAAGGCATCCCAGATTCTTAGAAATAAAAACAAGGGGAGGATTGTCACTTATTCAAGAAAAGTTTTTTTCAATTTGATCAACCTCTGCAGAGATACTTGTTCTTATTGTACTTACAAGTCAGAGCCTGGAGAATCCAAGACATCCATGATGTCAAAGCAAGACATCTCAAGTCTTGCTTCAGTAGGAAGTAATCACAAGTGCACAGAGGCATTATTTGTCACAGGTGAAAGACCAGAACAGAAATATGATGAGGCCAGGATGTGGCTTAAAGAAAATGGTTTTACAAGTACGGCAGAATATCTCGTTCATGCATCAGAAATAGCGTTAAATGCAGGACTATTCCCGCACACCAATGCTGGAAATCTAACAAAATCTGAGATGAGTCAGCTGAAGAAGACCAACCCAAGCCTTGGAGTTATGCTTGAAAACTCAAGCGAGCGACTTGGAAAAAAAGGCATGCCTCATGAATTTGCACCAAGCAAGAATCCAAGAGCCAGGATTCACGTATTAGAGAACGCTGGTGAGCTGTCCATACCAATGACAACTGGACTCTTGATAGGAATTGGCGAGAGCCCCTTTGAGATAATTGATTCCGTCTTTGCCATAAAATCGATTCATCAAAAATATGGCCATATTCAAGAAATAATATTACAAAACTTTCAACCAAAGTCTGATACTATGATGCAAAACGTACCTGGCCCAGAAGAAAGATATTTCAAGACAATGGTTGCCTTGACTAGATTAATCATGCCAGAAATGAATATACAAATTCCACCAAATCTATCCCCTAATTCTTACCCAGATTTTCTTCAAACTGGCATAAATGACTGGGGAGGAATATCTCCAATAACTCCAGATTATGTAAATCCAGAGTTTTCCTGGCCTTCAATTGATATTGTGCAGAAAAATTGTGAAAATGCAGGATTTGAGCTTAGGGCACGATTTCCAGTCTATCCCGAGTTCTTCCCCATGGTGGATTCTGGTTTGAGGTCTAAAATGTTAGAGATTGCGGACTCGAGTTGTCTTGTAAGTAAGGAGTATCTGAAATGAAAACACAGACTGCTCTCTTTGATTCACTTCTCAGACATGCCGATCCTATTATTGCAGCTACACTAGACAGAGCCCTAGCAGAAAAAGAAGTAACCATACCAGAAGCTACAAGATTGTTTTCTGCAAATGGAATAGACTTTCATCTTGTGGTCATGGTGGCAGATGAGCTTCGCAAGAGGCGTGTAGGAGATGTAGTCACTTATGTTGTGAATAGAAACATCAACTTTACCAATGTCTGTATCAAACAGTGTGGTTTTTGCGCATTTAGCAGAGACTTTCGTGAAGAGGAAGGATATTTTTTACCAATAGAGGAGATAGTAAAGAGAGCAAAGGAGGCAAGCGCGCTGGGTGCAACAGAGGTATGTGTACAAGCAGGGCTTCCCCCCGATATGGATGGAAATACTTATGAGAATATCTGCAAGTCAATAAAAAAAGAGATTGGAGACATTCACATACATGGCTTTTCACCAGAAGAAGTTCTTTATGGTGCCACTAGATCAAATCTCTCGATTCAAGAATATTTACAAAGATTAAAGGATGCTGGAGTAAACTCACTCCCAGGTACTGCTGCAGAGATCTTGGACCAATCAATGCGCGATAAAATTTCACCTGGAAGAATCAGCGTGAAAAAATGGATCGAGGTAATAAAGACAGCCCACAAGATAGGAATTCCATCTACATCTACCATGATGTTTGGACATCTTGAAACACCTGAAGATAGAGTAAAACACATGGATATCCTTCGAGACATACAAAAGGAAACTGGTGGCTTTACCGAATTTGTTCCATTGAATTTCATTCATACTGAAGCTCCTATGTTTAAAGAAAAACTACATGATGGAATAAAGAGCGGTGCTGATGGTAGAGATGTCATATTGACGCATGCTATTTCACGTATCATGTTAAACAACTATATCAATAACATTCAGACGTCATGGGTCAAAGAAGGTGCCAATATGTCACAGCTATTGCTAACATGCGGTGCCAATGATTTTGGAGGAACCCTCATCAATGAGAGTATCTCAACAGCTGCAGGAGCAGGTCATGGTCAGCTCATAAGACCGCGTGAAATAAGGCATCTTGTAAGAGAGATAGGAAGAATCCCTGCCCAGAGAACAACAAGATACAAAATAATCAAGATGTTCAATTCAGGTGAAGAAGAAGATATGCTTGACAAAGTGGAAGATGTCAGCAGATTTGGTTCTTATCAAGAATTAATAAAACTAGACAGATACAGATACAAAAAGAACAGGCGAAGCTAGTTGTCAAATTGCGAATCTATTCTTCGCAAAGCAACAAGATTACACATTGATGAATGTGAAGCAGTATATGTCAGAAAAAAGATCATTACTGTCAGAATAACTGACTCTGAAATAGCAGAGATAAAACAAAACGATGAACAAGGATTAGGAATAAGAATAATACATGAAAAAAAGATTCTATCTGCTGTTACCAATGATATAGAAGAGACGGGTTTGGTTGAAAGAGCTTTGCAAACAAAATCTTTCATGGAACCCAAAAGTTTCTGGAAGTCACTTGCCCATCCTGCAAAGTTTACAAGGGTTGAAAAAACCTTTGATAAAAAACTAGAGAGCATAACAGGGCTTGAAGCAATAGAGATAGAAAATCTTATGATAAATTCTGAATAACATGAAAAAATAACAAGAATTTCCGGATCGTTGAATATTGTATCTGAAGAGTTTGAGATTGAAAATACCAACGGTTTGAGCTGTTCAGACAGGGCCACATACATAGCTGGAACCATCAATACTGATTCAGATTATGGAAATACACCAGTAAGCGGGATTGGCGCATTATCTTCAAGAACTATGAATTCATTCTCTCCGCAACAAGTTGGAAGTGATGCAAGAGAGATGTGTATCAACTCAATTAATCCACAAAGCTGCAATCCAGAAACGTATTCTATAATTTTTGAACCGTATGCGATTGGAGAGATGCTTGCGTTTGTTTTTGCCTCAAATTTCAATCTAAAGACATATTCTGAAAAAAGAAGTTGTTTTGCAGAAAAACTTGGCAAGAAAATTGCAGTAGAGAAATTTAGCTTGATTGACGATCCCCATTTTCCAGATGGCATAGGAAGCAAACCCTTTGATGACGAAGGTATCCCAACAAAAACAAGGTACCTAATAGAGTCAGGAATTTTTTCAGATACCTATTCTGATTCTTACCATGCCTTCAAAGAGAACCTTCAACCAACAGGCAATGCTGGTAGAATTGGATCTCCAATGGGAAGAGCTGCAAACCCCGTCCCAAGCCCAATTCCCCATAATTTGAGAATAAAAGATGGTGAGACAAACAGAGATGAGATGATAAAAGAGACTAGAAAGGGCTTGCTTGTAGGAAGACTCTGGTATACATATGCAGTAAATCCAGAACGTGGTGATTTTTCGTGTACGGCTAGAAGTGGTATCAGAATAATAAAAGATGGTAAAATAGTAAGTTCTGGCAAGTCTGTAAGAATAGTACATAGTTTACCCATATTGCTCCAGAACGTGTCAGATATAGGAAATGATTCTCAAAACGTACTTCAATGGAGTGCTCTTCCCTGTGTTACACCTTCTGTCAAGGTGGATGGAATCAAGGTAGCTCCTATTTAATGGCCAGAAAGGACAAATTGGAACCCAATGCCAACTACGTAGAGTGCCAACAACAACATACCTGAACGTAGACCTAACTTGTTTCTGAACATTGGTATCAAAGCAATAATTGTTATGACAGTGACAAGTATCATCTGATTTTCTAAAAGTGGTGTGTTTGGGATCTTTGCACTCAATCCTTTGTAACTTACTGCTACAAAAATAGCTACAGATAGCAACAATGTGTTATTGACTATCTTGGAGCCAAGTACGTTTGCAACTGCAATTGATGCACCTTTGTTTCCCTTTCTTGCCAAGAGAATCATAGATATCTTCTCAGGCATCTCTCCTGCTATTGGACTTACGATTACAGCAAGTATTACAACTGATACTCCCAAGTCAGATGCTGATCCTTGTAAGCCATGAACAAAAGGCGCAGCTCCAACAAAGATTCCAACTGTGCCAATGGCAAAGAAAATTATGGAACGACTGAAATGCTTTTTTGAGGTTTTCTGGTCAAGATCATGAAGTTCAGTCTCAAATCGCTCTTGTTCTTTCTCTTTTTTCATTTCGCGATAAGCAAGATAAAGATAGGTTCCAAACAGTCCAGAAAATAATATTCCATCAGTTATGTCGTATCCATTTACGAATGTTATGGCACCGATAACTGCTGTTACAACAAGAAGTATTTTATCCATCTTAAACTCCTTGACATCAATAAATTTCTGTGGTGACTTTGAGAGACGAGTGGTTGCTATTATCAACATAACTGACAAACCCAGTGTCATCATGAACAGATTGCTTCCAAGTGCTGAACCCAATGCCACGTCGTAGGATCCACTCTTTGCGGCAGCCACAACAATGCCAATTTCAGGCAAGGTAGTTGCAACACTAAGTAGTGTTCTACCAACAAATCTTCCTCCCCATCGTTCTGACAGATGTTCTGCCCCTTCTGAGAGCAACCAGCTTGACACGAGCAGTTCTCCTAACCATGCTAGAAGCATGATAAAATTGTTAGTCAATCTACCATATCCTGTTGGAGTAACTTCTATTAAATGATAGAAAACAAGTACATGTTATTGATCTTTAACAATTATCATAGTGAGGGTTGATTTTATACCATCCAATTTTCTCACCTTGGAAGTTATTGTTTCACGCAAGACTTCCATAGAGTCTGACTCTATTATCATCAAAACATCATAAACACCATAAACTGGATAGACCTCCTTAACATTGGTAATTTTTTTAATCTCATTGACAATATGATTTTCCTTTCCAAGTTCAGCATTCATAAGAACAAACGCGCTATGCATGTTGGGTTTCAACACGCCTTGAATAAAAACAAATTGCATTTTTCAAACTAACTACAGGTAGTCTGCGCCATATTTTCTTCATAAATTAAATTGCAGTACTAGTACGTCTTAATTTATTTGGATCGTGTATGCACGTTCAAAAAAGATACAGATTAGCTCAAAAATTTCACCAGCTAATTTAATAAGGTATATTACCGTACTCATACTGTAATATGCGAACTAGAATGACTTACATACCAGTGGAAGTAGCCGATCAGTTTTCTGAATTTATAATAAAAAGGGGCGAGCAGGTATTGGATGCGGTCAAGGCTAGGGCTCGAGACTTTAGTACAATTTCCATCCTTAAACTACTATACCAACTAAGGTGTGAGCCAATAACATTTTCAGATCTTTATGTAAAATCAAACATAAGAATGAAAAGATCCTTTCTAAACTATCTCCATCTTTGTATGGTATACAATTTCATACGAAAAGAACCGATTGGATCAAACATGGTTTATTCTATAACAGACAAAGGAAGAACTATGTTGAACCTGTTTACACAAAAAGCCAACTAATCCTGTTGATTTTATAGACATATCATGATACAAAATTCTTTTATTCTGAGTAACTGGAGCAGATTCATTGGGAGTCACATACAGAGATGCCGGAATTGATATTAGGAAAATAAAACAGAGTCAGAATAGCATTGGCAGGCTAATTTCATCAACTCACAAATTGCGAAAAGGGATAAAGACAATGTCTGGATTTGGGCACTATGCAGGCATTGTAGAGATGCCAGACGGAAAGTTGTTGGCTACGCACACAGACGGTGTTGGTACAAAGGTAATAATCGCACAGATGATGAGAAAATATGACACTATCGGTATAGACTGCATAGCAATGAATGTAAATGATATCATATGTATCGGAGCCATTCCAATCTCCTTTGTTGATTATATTGCAGCAAACAGAAATGACCAAGAGATCTTCAAAGAAATTGTTCGTGGCCTTGTAAGAGGAGCCAAGAAAGCCAAAGTACCAATAGTAGGTGGCGAAACAGCCGTACTACCAGATCTAATATCAGGAAAAAACTTTTCATTTGATTTAGCAGGAATGGTAGTAGGAATACTGGATAAACAAAACATAATTCTTGGAGACATGATCAATCCTGGAGACATAATAATTGGCGTAAAAAGTAGCGGACTGCATTCTAATGGATACTCTCTTGCCAGAAAAGTCTTACTTTCAAAATATTCTTTGCGTGACAAGATAAAGGGATTAGGTGTGTTAGGAGAAGCACTTTTGGAACCAACTGAGGTGTATGTTCAACCAGTGCTTGAAGCCATAAAAGAATGCGATATTCACGGACTTGCACATATAACAGGGGGTTCTTTTACCAAACTTTTGCGCCTCAAAAAAACTGGATATGTAATTGATAATCTCCCAGAGCCTCCAGAAATATTCCAGTTGATAGAAAACCAAGATGTGGAAAAAGAAGAAATGTACAAGACATTCAACATGGGAATTGGTTTTTGTTTGATTGCACCAGAAGAAGAAGAAGAGAGAATTGATAAGATATTCAAAAAATACGGACTGCAAAGCAGGCAGATTGGCGAGATCAGGGATAAAAAAGGGGTATTTGTGGATTCCCTGAAAATAGCATGAATTGCTAGAGTACGAGTAGCGTCATGGTTGTCTGCACATGGGAGATTTTCCTTATCTTCATAACAGTATCCTCTAATTCCTTTGTAGTACTTACTTCTATTTTGCACATGACATCATAGAGCCCCATCACAATGCTTGCTTCTTTTACATGAGATATGTCCACAATACGCTCGTATACGTATACTTCTCTGCCGGTATCGCAATGTATCGCCACATACCCAATCGTCATTTTATCATGCTCTCAATGTTAAGACCATCATGATTACCAAAAAGGGTTGTGTTTTGACATATCCAGATTAGGATTTAATACCCAAACTCATTCAGACAAGATGTGCGGCAGATAGGGATAAGCTTTGAAGATGCATGTAGAGAAATTTCTCATAATCTCCTTGCCATAACAGAACCTACAAACAAGGATGTAAAGCGTGAGATTAAGAGTATTTGCATCAAATATTCGCTAGAACGAATACCAAGAAATTATGAGATTCTTGCATCAGTTAGCGGACAAGACTTTGTAAAGCTCCAAAAAGCTTTGATCAGAAAGCCTGTAAAGACTGCTTCTGGAGTAGCTGTAATTGCACTCATGCCAAAACCATATGCTTGCCCTCATGGGAGATGCACATACTGTCCTGGCGGGATTGAATTCAACACCCCCAATAGCTATACAGGACGAGAACCATCTACACAAAATGCCATAGCAAACAGCTATGATCCAAAGAAACAGATTCTTGACAAACTTAATCATTTGATTGGATATGGGCATGACAGTGCCAAGATTGAAATAGTAATTGTTGGAGGAACATTTCTTTTCATGCCTCGTGATTATCAAATATCTTTTATCAAGTCGTGTTTTGATGCATTAAATGGATTTGATTCACCGGACCTAGAATCAGCCAAAAAAAATAATGAAAAAGCAAACATAAGAAATGTGGGTTTTACCATAGAGACAAAGCCAGATTATTGTAAGACACAGCATGTAGACTGGATGCTTGACTACGGAATAACAAGAGTTGAGATTGGCGTTCAGAGCCTTCATGAAAGAGTGTATCAAATGGTTAACAGAGGCCACACGTTTGAAGACGTAGTAGAATCATTTCAGATATCAAAGGATGCAGGATACAAGATTGTG
>JBARDK010000187.1:0-6103 GCA_049795075.1 Nitrosotalea sp.
GTGCACCGTCAGTTACAAACACCTTTGGTTTTTTTCCTGCAAATTCTTTTCCTTTCGCTAGTAATGGAGTAACATCTTCGGCGTATTTTGTATCTGATACTTGCTTTGCAATCCAGAATCGGCTATCTTCATCCATAAGTGCATAGACGTATTTCATATCGCCTCTGATCTTTACATACATCTCGTCTGCCCTCCAAACATCGCTTAGTTGTGGAGTTATCTTGTCTAGGTATTTTTCCATTAATCCGACATACTTGTTTATCCAGTTGTAAACCGTAACATGAGAGATTTTCACGCCTTGCAATTTCAAAAAGGTTGTAACATTTCTTAGTGATTCTCCGCTAAAGTATAGTTGCATAGCTGAGGTTATGACCTGCGGAGATGCCTTCATTCTCTCAAAGCCAAGATTGAATACAAAATATTTCTTGCAATCTAGGCATTGGTATTTTTGAATATCTCCATACTTGTTGTGTCTGAGACCACGTTTTACAATGTTATCAGATTTACAAGAAGGACAGTTTTGATTTGATAACTGAGAGATAGTAACGTGTTTCCATATCTCACTTCTAATCTTCTGGCTAAATTCTACTGCGTAGATGTGCTTGCATTTTGCCTTTCTCCATTTGTGGTCAGGACAGATGCAGACAAACCCTTTCTCTGTTGCTATAACATCATACCATG
Source organism: Nitrosotalea sp. (assembly GCA_049795075.1). Taxonomy (GTDB): domain Archaea; phylum Thermoproteota; class Nitrososphaeria; order Nitrososphaerales; family Nitrosopumilaceae; genus Nitrosotalea. The sequence goes on from JBARDK010000187.1 coordinate 682, forward strand.
AATCATAAGATAGCGATTGTGATTTTACCTGATACCAGTTTTCATCAATACGTTTTATCTGATCTGGTTTTTCTGCGATTTGTTTTCCTTGTTGTTCTCTTATGTTTTCCATATCGACCTATACGTCGACCGCCATTATAAAGGTGTCGACATATCGACCTATAGGTTTAATAATCTGGCAGAGAAAATATAGACATGAGTTATGAAAGTGCAGTAGCCAATGCAAAAAAAAATACAAAATCCATACGGGCAACAATTCCAGAAGCTATAGTGAAATATTTAGATCTTGAAAGCGGTGATAAATTAGAATGGAAGATGGAAGGATCTATCGCAAAACCATTCGTAACAGTAAGGAAAGCGAAGGGATGAAAGGAAATGCCTATTAAAACAAGAGAAATTAGGTACAAAGAACCAGAAGAAAATGAAGAATGGGCAATTGTGAGATATACATGCCCGAAATGTAACACTGTGAACTATCCACATGGTAATAAAATGATACGACTTCCATTTACTGAGATAACCACTTGTAGTTCTTGTAGATTACAGAAACCAAATACTTGGCTAGATGCTAAAGGAAGGAGAGAACTCGCAAGGAAAAGAGCAGGGCTTACAATAGAAAGTGGTGTCGATGTGGAAAAGGAGAAATTAAAAAAACAACTACTAGAAACTAAAAAACGGTTGGCTAGGTATGAAGGTAGTGATAAGCCTCAAGATGTTTTCTATTCTGATGCTGAAGAAGAATGACAAATTTATTCAAATGCATTACCTGTAATACCATAATAACCACAGAAGAAAGTTCAAAACATAGTTGTAAATCAATAATTAAACAACATAAAGTAATTCCTGCATTATCTTTCTTTACCGTAGTAGATGATAATGGAGTTTTAAATGTGGTCATAGATGGGCTTGATCATATTGGATATGTTTTTGAGATTAAAGAACCAAAACTAATACCTTTAGAAACACTTCCCGAAATGTGCCGAAACTTAACAGAGAGAAAAACTGACAAAGACTTAACAGAATCGTGTTCAGAAACGTTAAATATCAGTACTTTAAAGTACGGTATAGGTACATAATTTGCCAAAAGCAGGTTTCAAATCCATAACGGTTTCAGAAGAAGTCTACAACAGATTCCACGATATCTACAAGAAGAGCAGACACGAACTTGCAATGAAAGGCGTCAACAGTTTTGCAGGGTACATAACATTCATGATGGAAGACCTAATGCAAAAGGATGAAACCTTTGCAAGATTTGCTCCCAAGTTAGAAAAAATATCAGCAGATGATAACAGAGTAGTGGTAAAAGATAATATCAAAAACAGAATTGCAGAAGTTGCTGTTCAGAACGGTGAACTTTATTGTTTATTGTGTGAAGAGAAAGACTGCGTCCACATTGGATTTGTATTTTCACTTTCCGAAGTATACGAAGTTCTAAATGCTAGAGGAATAAAGCACCAAAATTAAAAGGTGCAGGAGGTGGGATTTGAACCCACGAACCCCTAAGAGACGGGATCACCCATTTTTATGATCTTAAGTCCCGCGCATCCAAAGGCCATGCCTTCTTTGGCCAGGCTCGGCGACTCCTGCGTTTTATTAGCACAAGTTTGGAGAAATTAAACGTTTTACGAAAAAAATTTTCAAAACCAAGTAAGATTAATAAGGATTCACAAGGGCGAGCATGTCATGCTTCGATAGCTCAGCCTGGTAGAGCGTTACCTTGGTAAGGTAAAGGTCGCGGGATCGAATCCCGTTCGAAGCTTATAGCGTTTTTTGAATTTTTTATTTTAAATCATAAAATAAAATGTACAATATTTCGTTTTCAAAATAGATCGTCCCGCATTATCAACCAAATTCAAGAATCGATATAACAACATCTAGAAATTCCTGAGTTCGGCTCTTCAATCCTGCTAACACCTGGTTTATTTCATTTTTTGAGACTTTTGCCTCATGTATTCTTACGTTTTTTGATACGTAATCCATCCCATGATCAGTGATAAATTTATTGAATTTTTCGAAAAACTGACTCCCTATAACAAGCTGATTACTATTTTCCAGCTCTGTTACAGAGTGATATACGATTGATTTACCAAAAAGATCCGCAATGTCAGGAGGGAGGGATATCATATTCCCGTATAGATCATAGAACTTCCAGTCAGTTTTTCTATAGTTTGGCAAATTATCATAAAGTTGGTCCCTAGTCTTGTATCTAGCCAGATATCCGTTTAGTTCAAGTTCTATCCAATAGTTTTCATCAGATATCTGAAGTGTTTTGCACATCTGCTTGCACGTTAACAGTATATCATGTAGTGATTTTTTTTCCTCTAGAAGTTCAACACTTACAGCTTCAGCAAGTCGTAAGAGATCTCCTTTTTCAGTATTGCTCACACTTAACAAGTCTAAAGCATCTCTGATTTTACTTTATCTGATTGCAGTGCAGGAACTAATTAGTAATTTTTGATCAAAAGTTCAGTGTGGCCGGTTCTTTTCTGCGATATAGAGTTTATGAATCGATTTGTGTTTATCTCTAGGATTCCATCAGAAAACTCTTCGAAGAGATCTATTATTTCAGGAGATTTAGAGTTTGACAGTAACACTTTGACCCCCTTTCTGTCAAGGGCCTTGAATTTAGCGTATAATCTTTCTTGGTCCTCATAACCAAAATCTTTGCCTGTATAGCTTGTAAAATTCGCAGTTTCGCTTATTGGCTGGTATGGCGGGTCTAGATAGACAAAGTCCCCACTAGTTGCATTTTTGAGTGCTCTTTCAAAATCCTGACATTTGATTGAGATCTCTTTTGATTGAAGGATTTCACTTACTGCAAGAAGATTTTCTTTGTTTACAATATTTGGATTTACATACTTGCCAAGAGGCACATTGAATTTCCCCTTACTGTTTACCCTATACAGCCCGTTAAAACACGTCTTATTGTGAAAGATGAGTTTTGACACCTTATCAATCTGACCCTTTGGGTTACTCTCGCGAATCTTGTAATAGTATGAACTTGGATTCTTGAAATAGTTTGTAGAATGCAGTTCCAAGGCAGAAATTAGTTCTTTTACTCTATCTCTTATTGTAACATAAGACAAGACTAGATCAGAATTCAAATCAGACACAAACCATTTGGCATTTCGGTCTTGAGAAACCAAGCTAAAAAACACCGCACCTCCGCCCAGGAATGGTTCAAAATATCGCTCAAACTTTGGAATATGATTTGCAATGACAGATAAAAGTTGTCTTTTCCCTCCAGCCCACTTTACAAAGGGCTTTGGTGTTGATGAAATTAATCTATATTCTTGCTTCAATATAGACTAATTTCGAAATGTTATAGAAAATGCCATGATAAGAAAAGATCACACATTGTGTAGCTATTTTTAATCAAATGATATTGAGAGAAACCTCTAGGTCCTAATAAAATAAAGTAAAAGGAAAAGGGGGTTTTAGTCCCATTTAGACCAAGCTGCCATCCATCTGTAAGTCCAGGTTGTTAATTTGCAGCCTAATGCAGTCATTGTAACTGTCAAAACTGCGCCAACACCTGCACCTAATGCTACAGGACTATCATAGAACTTGCCCACTTGGGGTTCTATAGGAGTCATGTATGGAGGCAATGTAGTCCTTGGATACTTGAATGCAGTCTCTAGTGGATCATCTATTGTCAATAGATTAACCATGTTAAACATCGACATTGACATTCCACACAGCACACCTCCAACCAAGATAAGCATGTGCTTATTTCTCTTGGTTGCCCAATACGCCAGATCCATCAGTATTGCAGATGGAATCCATATTGGTACAACGATGAAGCTGTACGGATATCCTAGGGAGAACCACGCACCTTTTGCAATCCATGTATACACTGTCATTATCAGCGCATAGTAGGTTGCTGTTCCTGGTACACCAGTGAACGTAAGGTAATATGCTGCACCGACTGCGAGCATCAATGATTGTGATAAAGTGAATATCACATATGATGTCCATGCCCAGTCAGTATAGAAGATGTAGTCTCCCGCGTTGATTGTCAACAAGGTCGAGTTTACTGCTACCACTACTATGAATAAGTAGTGAGTACATCGTCTTAGCCAGACCATTAGCTACTAATGATATGTGTGATGTATATAAAATTTTATGATGTATGAGATCAGGATTACAGAGAAAGCCTCTGCTGAGGCGTACTTAATAAAAGAAAGGAAAAATGGATAGTTCTATCCGAAGAAGAAGCAATCTGTCAAGACTGTTGCTACAGCTAGTGCTCCGATCACACCTGCAATAAGACCATTGTATGTAGTTGCTTTGTCTGTACCTTCTGTTGCTACTTTAACACAGAATAGGTATCCAATAGCCTCAATGATGGTCAACACAGTCAATGCAAAATGCGCACTTGGCGGTGGATATGCCCACGGATAGTAGGTAACTGCAACGGCAACTCCTCCCCATGTGCCTGCCCACAAGGCGACAAACATGGCTGTAATTATGCCTACGAAGTTCTCTATACGTCTACCAATCATCTTGGAGACATCAGAACTTGAGGCGCCGCCACCTGAACCGAATCCTTTTGGTAAGGTCATTTGGTTTATTAGAAAGGCATTTGCTTTTAAGTTTTTCCCGAATAAAAGTACTAATTTCTCATTAGTAGATCTCAAAAATAAGAAAAAATGCGCGTTGTGCGCTTGTTTATGGGATTGATCTGCTGTACAATTTGCCCTCTAAGGCCATCTTGTACATCTCTGCAACGTATGGGTTCTCACCTGGTGTTTCTGCTCCAAGTTCAACAAGACGTGCGTAGACTCTTACTACATAGGCAAGTGCGCCCATGAATGCTACGACTACACCCATATTGAACATCCAGTGGTTTGGAACTGCAAAGATTTCCTCTACATACCAAAAGTGCCACATCTCATTGACACCGATTGTAAACATTGTTGCTAGATAACCTAGAATGGTCATCTTAAGACCAGTGTTCATCGAGTTGTTTGGACCTCTCAGGATTGGTACCTTTCTATCATACATTGCTACTGAAGCCCAACCTAATGGTAGAGCAATAAAGTGGCTGTATAACCACCAGTGTGCTGGTGTGAAGGCACTATCTCTGATTGATGTTTGGTGTAGAGAGCCATCTACAAAGTTGTCGACCTCTACTGATGCAGCGACAGATCCCATTGCGATGATGATCATCCAGATCTTCTTCAGTCTCTGGATCTCAACTTCTTTTGGAATAAGTGCCGGCATTTGTGCCATGTATTGAGAGTCGTTATTTGCTTATTTAAAGTATGAGGCATGGAAACTATGAAATTTATTATATTTTATTACATATTTAGTCTAAAACTATAAAATATATTTAATACTATCATATATTATCATAACTAATTAGACATTAAATAATCAACACATTCATGATTAACGTCAATGTTAATCATCATTTACC
>JBARDK010000188.1:0-5519 GCA_049795075.1 Nitrosotalea sp.
TGCTCTGATGAATTTTTCTACATGTATAATGCAGATGAGGTGTTGAATTTTTTAGCAAACAAGATAGATCCCATATCAAAAATTTTCTCATACTAGATACTAAAATGTCCACATGACTACGTTACTAGAATTTGCATTAACAGTCATTACAATCTCAGTTTCCGGTGTCATGTCTCCAGGACCTCTTTTTGCAGCAAATGTTGCATATGGTGTAAGGGGCGGGTGGAAAACAGGAATTAAAATGGCAGGTGGACATACAATAGTTGAACTTCCACTTGTCATACTTCTTGGAATTGGTGCAATTTCATTTACTACCTTCCCACAATTCAGAGAATACATTACCACTCTTGGCGCCATAAGCCTTTTTGTTTTTGCCATACTACAGATTAGAACCACCTTAAGAGAATCGCATTCTGACCATTTACCAAAACATGGCCCGTTTTTCATAGGAATTCTATTTAGTGCACTTAATCCATTTTTCTTGATTTGGTGGATTACAATAGGTTTCAAGTTAATTTCCGATGCGATACTACTATACTCATTTATTGGAATTGGCATAATGTTTGGATTTCACATATGGATGGACTATACATGGTTGGGAGCTGTGGGATTTTTATCTAGTCGTGGAAAAAAGATCCTCTCAACTAGAAACTACAAGGTTTTCATGATTGCACTAAGTGGGATTCTAGTTTATTTTGGAATAAACTTCCTGGTTCAAGCTGTCCGTTAACCACAATCAAGTATTTCCAGATTGCCTTTGCAGTCATTATCAAACTGAGATATCTTGTCATTTAGTTGAGCACATAGTTCTGGATCTTTTGTTTGATCATATTTTTTGAGATCACCTTCAATGTCAATTTGTCTCAGGGGGCACTTGTCGACAAATCCAACATTATACAATACAACTACTGCGATCACGCCAGACAATACTATGACCATGGCATACTTTAGAAACTTGCTAACCATCTTCAGGTTTAGAAACATCAACCTCGATTGTTGATACGTTTCTTGCTTTTCCGTCCTTTGATTCCAATTTTTCGGAAAAAATCCTCACACCGCTAACCTTGTAACCCACTGCATTCATTCTCTTAACTATCATTTGGGACACGTCTACTGCTGCAGTTATGCTATTACCTCTTGCCTTTATTGTCACGGTGGGCTCATTTGCAAGTAATGTCAAAGTAGCATTCACATACGTAAGAATTGGTTTTTTACCAATGAAGATGATATTTGGCGGTCTTGGCACAGACCAACTCTTTTTGTGTTTTATTTAATGGTTAGGAGATTGAAAATGTGCTTTACCAAGGCGTATTTGAATAAAGTTTGTCCCTGTAAGACCAACTGTTAGTGTAAAATAATTTTAGACCCATTAGGGATTTTGCCTACTCAGTTTAGTTCCCTCTTGATCTAAAATTCAAGGTCAAAGTTCGTGTCTAGTTTGAGTATTCCACTATTTTACAACAAGTACTAGAATTACTGCAATCATAATGAATTGAATCATAAAAACAAGAAAACAAATGTGTTAAGAAATGTAATTTGTAATAAAAAAGGGAAAATTAATGGTGGCGCATTCTTGTTGTAAGGATCCCAACGCCTGCCACCAGCCCAGCAATACCAAGTCCAACTCCCCACGCTATACCTTGAAACGGTCCGTGAGGATTGTTGACATCGGTATATGTCACTGCAAAGGCATGGGGAGATATGGTAGCAACAACAATTAGAGCCAAGACACCAAATAGCATGCCCATTGGTTTTGATTTGTCGCTTGCTAAAGTTTTCATTACGATTTATAATATGTCATCATTGCATTTCAATGAAATAGATTGCTGTGTATACTGTCGAAGTTTTATAGTTAGATGAGGAGATACTATGACAAGTTGCTCCTCAACTCAAAATTGAATATGATATCAAATGAATTGTGCAGATCCGTAATAGCAATGAATAATCATATCACATTCGTAGCAATTATTAACAAAAAGGGAAGAGTCGATGAGAGCCAAGGACGTAATTGTATTATCGAAAAACTTCCAAGCGTTATGAAGGAGATGTTTTTTATGGAAAATGCTCTGAGACATAGGATGAGAAAGGAATTTGATAGGGATTTGGGTCAAGTAAGATTCACTTATGTAGAGAGGAATAAGAGAGGCATACTTTCTTTTCCAATGGATGATCAATTGCTGCTAGTATCTTTCTTGAGAACGTATGTAGACCCCCTAACGTTAGCAAGAAGTATTACACGACTAGTACATAGATACAAGAAAAAATTGGAAAATATATCACAAGTTATGGTTTCACAATAAAACAAAATGGAGTTTAGGGAGCAGGGACGATATAGACCGCTATCGCATCAGATATTTTGTTTTGAAAAAAGAGTTTTGCCTATAAATAAACACAAATTGCTACGATATCTCATCTCCATCCCACTATATTCGCCCATTACGTACTTGACATTAATAATGTTCAATCGTGCAAGTCTTTTGAGTTTTCTATATGCTGTGCTTTGTGCAAGATTGCATTCTGAAATTATTTGATTGGCTGACTTGTAAAAATCTCTTGTTGATTCCAGTATTGTTCTTACGTCTTTGTCTGCTACGGCTTCAAAGATCATGTCTTTATTTTCAAGACTAGTAATTCTTTGTGCCATACATTACAAAGGCAGAAAATGAGAATAAATGTACAAAGTATACACTGTAATACAGCAAATGGAGATTCATTCTGAAAACTGTAATGAAATAGTATTTTTTTCAGCTTTTACAAGGATTCTTCGATTGAAAACTTCCTGGAAGATCAATTCTAGAATGGTCTTGTGGTATACCGACCAATTTTTTCCAATATCATGTTTCATCACATAAGTGTGAAAACCGTCATTATTAGAGTGGCTCACTTGTACAGATGAATTTATCATTCGTATTTCAAACCATGACAAAAAGGATAACAGATCGGTATTTCCTTTCATAAATAATGCAATATCTCTTACTTCATTTTTACCCACGCGAGAGGCGATATCAACTATTTCTTTTTGTGTAAGCTTGCCAAAGACCTCTGAAAAAACAAGCTTGTTTAGCAACACAAAACCTGCTGTAGATTCAAACATGCCCCATTCCAAGAATCGCCTCAAGGCTTGATTTACCAATGTGTTTGTGCTTATCTGGCGGTTATCCGATTCAAGTCGTAGTTTTTTAATTATCTGCTCATCTAACCGAAATGTCATCGTAAGCGTTTTCTTGGATGGTAGGCTCAATCTTATAGAAACGATAAACTGTGTAGACTTTTAACATTTCTAGTTCTTAAACCTTGGAAACTATTTACGTATGTGAAAAATGCTCGGTTATCTGCCCGGTTGCCAAGTATTTTTCAATGTCAAACCCAGATGGTGTGTTCATGAAGGCATTCAGTGTTGTTATCATTACTGCGCTCATCACTGCAAAGATGCAGACTAGGCCCATTATCGCAACGTGAATGTACCTGTTACTGAATTTGTGGCGGGAGTAGACATAGGTGGCAATGAGTATCGATTCACCAAAGAAGGCAAAGACTTCTAGGTATGAGCCAGGATGGCCACATTGCCCACGAGCTGCGTGTACTTGGGCCATCCGAAGCTGTTAGCCGCAACTACAAAACCGGATGCAGTGCCCACTGCAAAGAAAACTATAAAGACTTTGGTAAAATGCCTGGCAAGCATACGGTAGTCCTCATCTTTCTTTTTTATGCCAAGATATTCATAGATTGCAATGAAAAGTGGTAGTGACATCCCAATGACCACTATGACTATGTGTACCGCCAGCGAAACACCCATTGCGGACCTGTCGAAAAAAGAAACCGGTATCATCCATGCACTCGCATGTATTACAAATCTAGTTTATTATACTCTTAGATTCTCATAAGCGGCATAATTAAAGAATGAATTTATTTTAACATGGACCTTCTGCCGAATGTATGTAATTGCAAACACAAATGCATCCAAGTTAGTACGATGCTATTGATCAAATGTCTTACTCCAGAAATGAATCTAGATAATCGGCAAAGTCCTCCATGTGTGCTTGTTTTGTTTTTTCCCAAACTTTTTTAAATTTTGGTATGGTCATGATTGTTTTTGTTAGTTCTTGCCACCGTGACCAAAGTCCAGATTCTATCGTCTTTGTTTTGTTCATGAGATACAGAAATTCAAATAAATCAAGAAATGCTACTGTTGTATAATACTCGTCAGGACTATCTACTACAGAAAAACGTTCAGCAAACACGCTGCTTTCTTTTGCCATTTTTGTAAAAGTCTCAGTTTTTTCAAGATTAAGTCTTGCCTCAATTATCCTTGTGTAGGTTTGTTGCTCAGCTTGAATGCGCATCTGTTTCTTTACTGTTGAAAATTGCCATAGAGAGATAGCAAGTATACATGTAAGAATACCAACAATAACGAGTTCTAAATAATCCATGAATAATCAAATAGGTCGAATTAAGGGTTGATTATTCCTCTACCGACGATTTTACCTTCCTTTAACATTGTTAACGCTTCTGTGGCTTGGTCAAGTTTGAATCTGTTTGAAACCACTGGCTTGATTATTCCCCTCCTGGCAAGAGAGACCAATTCAATCATGTCAATCAGCGAACCCGTATAGGAACCAATTATTTTGTATGCTCTTGTTGGCATTGTAACTAGGTTTAATTGCAGTTCACCCCCAAAGAGCCCTACAAGTACAACTCTTGCTCTTCTTCTAAGTATCTGCATATCTGTCTCAACTGTTTTGCTGGCATTAACAAAATCTATGACAGCGTCAGCTCCGAGGTTGTTTGTTAATTCCATTATGGATTTTATCACATCTTGATTTTTGGAATTTACAGTAAAATCGGCGCCATTTTGTTTTGCGACTTTTAATTTATCATCGTCAATGTCCAGTGAGATTATTCTCGCACCTGTTACTGCCTTTGCAAGCTGAATTGCCATCAGGCCCAGACCTCCGGCCCCAACAATTACGACATTATCAGCAGGTTTCAGATGTGTATTTTTTACAGCTCCATAGGCAGTAAGTGCGGCACATGATAACGTTGCACTAGTGTCAATATCCATATCACCAAGTTTTACAAGATATTTGTAACTTGGAACAAGCAAATATTCGGCATAGCCACCATCATGATATACTCCCAAAGATCTTGGTTTATCACAGAGATTCTCTTCTCCGATTCTACAGGCAGGGCATAGACCTTCCCCTATCCATGGAAAAACAAGAACCTTCTCATCTTTAGTAAATCCCTCTACCTCTTCACCCATGCTGTCAATTATTCCTGCTACTTCATGACCTGGGGTAAGTGGATATTTCACACCCCTGTCAGTGGTCTTCATGAATTGGCCTGCCAGACCTTCATAGCCACCTTCCCACAAATGTATGTCGCTATGGCAGACACCAGCTGATTGAACTTTGATCAAGACTTGCGAGCCTCTTGGCTTTGGAGTCTCAAGTGTCTGTATTTCTAATGGTTCTTTTACTCTGACAATTCTTGCAGCTTGCATATCATTGATTGTTTAT
>JBARDK010000189.1:0-5038 GCA_049795075.1 Nitrosotalea sp.
GACTGGGGGCTTATCTCCTTATTTTCTCCCATCATCATCTGATATGCTATTTTTACAGATTCATGATTTGGATATAGTGCAGCCATCGTATATGCATCAAGAACAGGAGTATGACTCTTCATTATTCCAGCTGGTGCCACCATAACGATTTTTTTAATCAAAGGATTTTGTGTAGCTGCACATTCTGCCACGATCTCACCTCCAAGAGATGTACCAACCATAAACGCCTTCTGCAATGACAGTGTTTCTAGAAATCCAAGTACGGAGTCTCTGAAGAACTCTGGTGTGTAATCTACCCGCGGTTTATCGCTTTGACCATATCCAATCAAATCAAGTGCGATCACTCGGTATTTTTTACTCAAAAATGGAACTACAGGTAACCATCTCTCTGCCGTCCCCCCTAAACCATGAAGTAAAATTATGGTATTTTTCGAATCTCCTTCCTCAATATACCTTATCTTATTTCCGTTGACGATGATATTTTTCTCTTGCATATATAATTTGGTCAATTCTATCATAACATAAGTTTTTGTCGAGCTATATTATTTACCAATTTTGGTAATTTATTGAGTCTAACTATAATTCAAAATATTTTTGGATTGTCTTGAAAAACAGGAATCTATTAATTTGAAATTTTCTGAAAAGGGGAATTGAGAGATCTGGAAAGCATCCTTGAGTAATAATCAAGTGTAAGACGTATGTATTCATCAAGTGTTTTAATGGCTGATATCTGAGTTTGTAAATATGTTTTTTGAATATTGTTAGCCATTTCAATTTGAACAATTGTTGATCTGGTAACCGTCTTGGTATATGTGTCAAAGGACTGCAGAGATTTCTGGTCAATACCTATCTTGGATAAAATTTCGTTTTCTGCTATATAGCATGCTCCGAAAAGATCTTGTAATGAATGTAAGCATTCGGTGTAAAAATCAGAATACATCTGCATGTTTATAGGTAAAAGAGATTCCACCTTTTCAATTACGTTAGTGGAATTAGTGTGCATAATATCGCAGACAGAAATAATTGACTTGTTTTCAACAGTATCAGGCTTTGTAGGCTGAGGTCTCTTTTGCGCCATTACATTGCTATAGTACTAGGTATCTTTTAATGATTTGTGGATATGACACGTTAAGATTTACACAGATAAAATCTATCTTCCTGAATATCCGCAACTCCAACCATTCCTTAACTTTGTTAATCATTATTTAATATCGATGAGACGTTCTGTGACCTTTGTCTCAATACAGGTAGCAATCTCTATAAGATGTGAATGCTACCTAATACACTTAATGAGTTATACAGAAGAGTACAAGAAATCATTAGGGTATTACAAGCATGTCTCATTATTTTGGACAGATTTGATATCGTTGATGTCAAGTAGGCCACAATCACTCATGTCTACAGGACCATTTAGGAAACTAGGTGTTAATGCCAAGAAGGCCAGTGCTGAAATGATAGAAATCAACCAAGGACTGGCTGAATTTAACGCAAGACTTGGCGAATATTATAAACAACTTACAGATACGTGGAACGAGGCGCAAAAGCAATTTAGCAAAAAAGTGCCAGAGATTCCCACCGATACGGAACATCTTGACGCTACAAAGCGCATCTGGATAGACATATTCGAAAATTACTTTACAAGATTGTTTGATTCTACGGAATTTGCAGAAAACTTTGGAAAACTAGTATCAAGTGAGCTTGATCTTGCAAAACACTGGAATAATGTGACATCCATCATGTTGGAGACTGTTAACATGCCAACAAAGAAAGAAATTGACGAACTGTACAAAGAATTACACTTGTTGCGAAAAAGAGTTGCCAAACTTGAAAAAATAGCTAACCATGGAGGAAATGGAAATGGAAAGTGAAATTAGGATAGACCCAAGAATGTTGGAGGAGTTTCTGCAAATGAACAGGAATATTCTTGATGCGCCAAAGTTGGTTGCAGCGCCAGATGAGATCAGCATGGAAATGACGCCATACGATATTGTATATTCTGAAGGAAAGATGAGATTATTACATTTTAATTCTACCAAACAAAAACAGGTAAAAACTCCTCTTTTGATTACTTATGCTTTGATAAACCGATATCATATACTAGATATTCATCCGCAAAAAAGCTGGGTAAAGAATATGTTAGAACAAGGTCTGGATGTATATTTGATAGACTGGGGGACCCCGACTACTATGGATAGGTATCTTGGTTTTGATGATTATGTAAATGGTTACATGGACAATTGTGTAGACTTTATTCTTAACGAGTCAGGTGTTGATAAGGTCTCAATGCAAGGATACTGTACGGGGGGCACTCTGGCCACAGTTTATGCGTCATTGTATCATGAAAAAATAAAAAACCTGATTTTAACGGCTCCAGTAATTGACGGGAGCAGGGATAGTACAGTGGTAGCAAACTTGGCAAAACACATGGATGTGGACAAGATGGCAGATATCGTAGGCAATGTGCCACCCGAATTCATGTATTACGTGTTCTCTATTCTCAAACCTTTCGAACAGGGTCTTGAAAAATATGTTCAATTCTTTAAAAATATCCACAACAAAGAGTACGTCGAAAACTTTATCCGCGTGGAAAAGTGGCTAAGTGACACTCCTCCTATTCCAGGCGAACTTTTCAGGGAATGGGTAAAGAATGTTTACCAAGATAATTTACTGATTAGAAACCAAATGCATGTATCGGGAAAACAGATAAATCTCAAAAATATATCCATGCCTGTCTTTACTCAAGTGGCCGTGGGAGATCATCTGGTATCTCCAGAATGCAGTATGCCCATACACTATGCTGTGTCTAGCGAAGACAAAACGTTGAGAATGTATGCTACAGGACATGTAGGTATGATAGCAAGCTCGTTTTCTCAAAAAAAGGTATTGCCAGAACTAGGTCAATGGATAAAAGAAAGATCTGAAAAATAAAAAAAATAGTTAGTTACTAACTAATTTCTTGTTGGTGTCCATGCTGAGAACCAAGATTGCAGTATGTTTGCATTCATATCAGAAAATGATTTTGTGTTGTCGTTGAATGTCTTTACATTTTGTCTGATTGCATCAATTGTTGCAAGCACTGCTTTGCTTTGAACAGAACCTGTCTTGACTATCTCTTCTGTTGCATCATTAACTATTTTGAAGTATGCTGATGGTACATTTGTAGATAGACCTGTTCTTGAAGCATATTCCTGTTGCATTGAAATTGCGTTCTCGATTGTATTTTTGCACGCTGTTGCATATTCTTGCTGCAGGTTGGTTACTGCTTGTAAGCACTGTGCAACATTCTTCTCTACCTCATCAAAGCATCGGTTAACATTCTGCTTGTATACTGCAAAGATCTCTTTTGTCTCTGTTGTCTTACTCATTCTTTCACCTCCTCTTTTTGTTTTCTCCTTTCGACCGGTATGACGATTACTTGTACAAGGTCTTCTTCTTTGATTCCAAGAGCCTCTCGTTCTGCTTCCGGTATAGAAATGCGACCATTACTTCCTACTGATGTTTTGAAAGTACCCCATGATAGGAGCGAGGGTAGTATCTGTGAAGGGTTGAACATGTTGTACATGCCTTTTGACTGCATATCTGTAAAATTTTGGACAAAATCGGACTGTGCTTTGGTAGTTTTGTTTGTTATTTCTTTTAGTGTGTCAAGCGGATTGAGTTGGTTGTTTCTACTCATCATCTCGCCAAAAGTTTTCATGAAATCCATCTGTGCCTTTCCACTTCTTTGTATCCATTCGTGGAACATTTCAGTCGGATCGTATTGGTTGTTATTACCAGTCATTGGTAACAATTGCCAGCCAATGGTATTTAACTCTTACTCGGCTAAAATGAGCCTTGAATCTAGGAATTCCAGTATGGACTCGGAGAAAATGTCTGGTTTTTCCACATGTGGCAAATGACCGCAGTCATTTAACTCTAGGAACTTGCAATTCCTAATTGAGGAGACAAATTGCTTAGCATGTTCGATGGGTATCACTCTGTCTTCCTTTCCCCACACCAATAATGTGGGTACCATGATCTTCTGCAAACTTTCATCTATTTTCGAGTTCTTTATTCCTAGGACTGAAGAGATAAACGCAAGCTTTGCGTTTGGGATGGACATTCTTTTTACAAAGTCGGATACGGTAAATTCGTCAACTGTGCCCGAATTGGACATCATCTCAAATGCCGTTTTAGCACTTGCATGGTTGGGATAAAGAGCTGCCATCATGTATGCGTCCACAGCTGCAGTAGACTGTTTCATGGCACCCGAAGGGGCAACAAGGATTAACTTCTCTATGGCATGATTAGTATTGGTACACTCTGCTGCAATTTGTCCTCCAAGAGAGGTACCTACAAGAATCGCTGTTTTCAGACCTAATGTATCAATAAAAGCAGATAGGAATTTGCCAAAAAATTCTATTGTATAGTCCACTGACGGCTTGTCGCTATACCCAAAACCGATCATATCTGGTGCAATAACCCTGTACTTTGGACTCAGGCTAGGGATAACTTTTAACCATCTCTCTGCCGAACCGCCTAATCCGTGGAGAAGAATGATCGTTTTACCTGACTTGCCCTCCTCCAGGTATCTTACTTTGTGCCCCCAGACATCTGCAAACTTGGTTTGCAACTATACGTAGGGAGAAAGCCTGCATGATAAGTCTTTTTCGTTATAATCATTTGACACTGTGTAAATTGTCTTTGGTCGGATTTTTTTTGGCTTCTGTCTTGTGATCTACTATTCCACGCCGCTTGTAGCGAGTGTTTCCTTTGCGTCTCTTTCACCTCTTTCTATTAATTCTTTTATTGTAGCAATTGAAAAATCTGCATCTTCTAAGAGAAAATGAACATGTTCACTACGCTGTATTCTCACTATCTGATCTATAAGACTGCCTCGTTCTGAGATAAGCTTGTGATATTCCTGTTCTAACAGTGCAAGTTTAGATTTGCCCTTTTCGTCAAGTGTGGAAGAACTAAGAATCTCATGCATTTCTCGTATTAATTTCAAGTAACGAGTGATTGTCTTTGACATGTGTATGTTCTGCTCTGTCTTGTC